>NZ_JAIUKB010000040.1:0-122659 GCF_020176785.1 Saccharopolyspora sp. 6V
GATGACGCCCTCGCGCCCCACGTCGCGCAGCCCGGCGTCGCGGGTGCGGGCCGCGTACTCGGCCCGCCGGGGCAGGGCCGCGTCCCGCGCGGGCCGCCGCCCGGGGTCCTCGGCGCGGGGGCGGGGCGCGCCGAAGAATACATGAACGCTTGCTCAGGTGTTCAGTCGTTCAGGTTTTCGGTCGTGCGGATACACTGCGCGCATGGGTCACGGTGTCGAAGACGCGGTCACGCCCGCGGCGAAGCTGGACGCCACCGCGGCGGCCTCCGTCGCCGAGACCCTCCAGGCGCTCGCCACCCCGTCCCGGCTGCTGATTCTCAGCGAACTGCGCCAAGGTGCCCGGCCCGTCGGGGAGCTCGCCGAAGCCGTCGGCATGGAGGCCTCCGCCGTCTCGCACCAGCTGCGGCTGCTGCGCTCGCTCGGGCTCGTCACCGGCAACCGCAGCGGGCGCAGCGTCGTCTACAGCCTCTACGACGACCACGTGGCGCAGCTGCTCGACGAGGCCGTCTACCACATCGAGCACCTGCGCCTGGGGCTGTCGGGCTGACCGCGCTCACCCGGCCATCTCGGGTTTGAGCACCACCTTCGTCCAGCCGTCCTCGCGGTTGTCGAAGCGCTCGTAGGCGTCCGCGGCGCGCTGCAGCGGCAGGTCGTGCGAGACGATGAACGACGGCGCCGCCCGGCCGTGGTGGATCAGGTCCCGCAGCCGCCGGTTGTAGGCCTTCACCGGCGCCTGCCCGGTGCCGATCCGCTGGCCCTGGAACCAGAACGAGCCCATCTCGAACGCCAGCTTCCCGTCCTGCTCCAGCCGGTCCGGCGAGCCGGGGTCCGACGGCAGGAAGATGCCGACCGCGCCGATCCCGCCGGTGAACCGCACCGAGTTCACCAGGCTGTTCATCGTCATCTCCGGGTGCTCGGCGCCCTGCGGGTCGTGCGCCTGGTAGCCGACGCACTCGCAGCCGCGGTCCGCGCCGCGCCCGTCGGTGAGGTCCAGCACCTGCCGGGCCGGATCACCGTCGGAGTCGTCCACCGCGATCGCGCCCATCTGCTCGGCGAGCCGCAGCCGGTCCCGGTGGCGGTCCACCACGAAGACCTGCGACGCGCCCTGCAGCAGCGCGGAGTACCCGGCCATCAGCCCGACCGGCCCGGCGCCGTAGACCACGCAGGACTCCCCGGGGCGCAACCCCGCGAGGCGGGTGGCGTGCCAGCCGGTGGGGAAGATGTCGGCCAGCATCACGTAGTCGTCCTCCTTGTCCGCGGCGTCCTCCGGCAGCCGCAGGCAGTTGAAGTCGCCGAACGGCACGCGCAGGTACTCGGCCTGCCCGCCGTGGTACGGGCCCATCCCGGCGAAGCCGAACGCCGCTCCCGCCATGTCCGGGTCGGGGTGCGCCGTCAGGCAGTACGAGGTCATGCCGTCCTCGCAGTTGCGGCAGAAGCCGCAGCCGATGTTGAACGGCAGGCACACCCGGTCGCCGACCTGGATGCGTTCGACGCCGCCGCCGATCTCCGCCACCACGCCGAGGTTCTCGTGGCCGAGCACCCGCCCTGGCTCCAGGTCGGTGCGCCCTTCGTACATGTGCAGGTCCGAGCCGCAGATGTTCGTGGTGGTGATCCGCACCAGCACGTCGGTGGGGCGTTCGATCCGCGCGTCCGGGACGTCCTTGACGGTCACCTGGCGCGGTCCTTCGTACACGAGCCCTCGCATGGCGTCCTCCTGCCGGGAGTTCTCGTTGCGGTGCAACGGGTTGTGCGGTCACCGGTCGTGACCTCTCTCCCGGTTAACCGCCGCCCGGCCGACGTGAAACTTCGCCGCGCGCCGCGAGGTCGATACGCTCGGCGCATGGCGGACTACGTGCAGGTCGTGACCACGACGGATTCCGAGCTTGCCGCGGCGGAACTGGCCCGCGGCGTCGTCGAGGCGCGGTTGGGCGCCTGCGTGCAGGTGGTGCCGATCCGCAGCTTCTACCGCTGGGACGGGGCGGTGCAGGACGATCCGGAGTGGCAGCTGCAGATCAAGACGCCGGCGGCGCGGCTGGACGCGCTGGTCGCGCACCTCCAGGAGCACCACGGCTACGAGGTGCCCGAGGTGATCGCGACGCCGATCGTCGGCGGCAACCCCGGCTACCTGTCCTGGTTGGACGCGGAGACCGCGGGCTGAGCCCGCGGGTGGACGGCCCCGCGGGTGGGCCGTCCCTCGCGTGATCAGTCCTCGCGGACCGCGATGGCGGCCGCGGGGCACAGCGCGGCCGCCTGGCGCGCGGCGTCCTGGTGCTCCGGGGCGGGGGAGGCGTCGAGCAGCACCACGACGCCGTCCTCGTCGCGCTGGTCGAACACGGCCTCGGCGGCCAGCACGCACTGGCCCGCGCCGATGCACCTGTCCTCGTCGATCTCGATCTTCACGGCGTCCTCCTCGGTGGTGGGGGTTCCGGCGCCCGCTGGGCAGTCAGCCGACTGAAGGCTACGCTAGCATTTAAGTCAGACGCCTTTCTTAAAGAGGATGCGATGCGAGCCGACGACACCACCTGCCCCGTCACCGGGCACGCCACCGACCCCCTGCCCTTCCCCTTCCCGCTGCCGACCGCCCTCGAACCCCCGCCGGAATGGCGCCGGTTGCAGCAGGAGTGCCCGGTGGCCCGGGTGCGCACCGTGATCGGGGAGGACGCGCTGCTGCTGACCCGCTACGAGGACGTGCGCGCGATCCTCGCCGACCCGCGGTTCACCCGCAGGCCCCTCGACGACGCCGAGGACAGCTCCTTCCCGAACACCATCGCCCAGGGCGAGGGGCACCTGCGGTGGCGGCGGCTGCTGAGCCGCTCCTTCACCGTCAAGCGGATGCGCGCCCTGCAACCGCGGATCGCCGGCATCGCCCACGAGCTGATCGACGAGATGCTCCGGCAGGGAGCCCCCGCCGACCTGCGCACCGCGCTCGGCTTCCCGCTGCCGGTGTACGTGATCTGCGAACTGCTCGGCGTGCCCGCCGCCGACCGCGCCAAGTTCGCCCACTGGTCCGACCACATGCTCAACCTCACCCGGTACACCGAGGACGAGGTCCGCGCCTCCGGCCAGGAGCTGTGGAACTACTTGGCCGAGCACGTCCGCGCCAAGCGCGCCGAACCCGGCGACGACCTGCTCTCCGAGCTCACCGCGATCAGCGACGCCGACGACGGCAGGCTCACCGAGACCGAGCTCATCGCCACCGGCCAAGCCCTGCTCATCGCCGGGCACGAGACCACCGCCAACATGATCGGCAAGATGGCCGCGATGCTGCTGTCCCGCCGGGAGCGCTGGGAGAGCCTGCTCGCCGACCCCGCGCTCGTCGACCCGGCCGTCGAAGAGGTGCTGCGCTTCGACGCGAACCTCGGCAGCACCGGCATGCACCGGCACATCACCGAACCCGTCGAGATCGGCGGCACCACCATCGAAGCGGGCAGCACCGTGCTCGCCCTCATGCAGGCGGCCAACCGGGACGAGGACGCGTTCACCGACGCCGCCGAGATGGACCTCGCCCGCACCCCGAACCCGCACCTGACCTTCGGCGCCGGACCGCACTCCTGCCTCGGGCAGTCGCTGGCCCGCGTCGAACTGCGCACCGTGCTCGGCGCGCTGCTGGAACGCGTGCCCGGCTTGGAACTGGCCGTCCCCGCCGACGACCTGCGCCGCCGGGAAGGGCTCCTGGTCGGCGGGCTCGAAGAAGTCCCGGTGCGGTGGTGAGAAGATGACCGCCGTGGACGCTCGACCCGCGCGGAACCGGACCGGCGCGCGCCCCGGTGCCCGCCGGGAACGCGCCGACGCCACCCGGGCACTGCTGCTGCGCACCGCGGAACGGCTGTTCGCCGAACGCGGGCTCTCCGAGGTGTCCAACCGGCAGATCGTCGACGCCGCCGGGCAGGCCAACAACTCCGCGCTGGCCTACCACGTCGGCACCCGCGACGACCTGCTGCGCGCCATCAGCGCCTCGCACAGCGAGCCCATCGTGCGGCACACCGGCGAGATGCTCGCCGCGGCGCGCGGATCCCGCGACCCGCGCGAGCACGTCGCCTGCATGGTGCTGCCGTACGTCCGGCACCTGGCGAGCCTCGGCAATCCCAGCTGGTGCGCCCGGTACACCGCGCAGGTCGCCACCGACCCGGTCGTGCGCAGCGGGCCGATGCACGCGCCCGAGATGGAACCGCTGCTGGCCGAGGCGAACGCGGCGCTCGCCGAGCACGCCCCCGAACTCCCGCCGGAGGTCGCCGCGATCCGCCGCGACACCGCCCGGCTCGCGGTCCTGCACACCTGCGCCGAGCAGGAGCGCGCGGCCGCGGCCACCGGCATCCCCGCCGACTGGGAACTGGTCGGCACCGCCCTCACCGACGGCCTCACCGGACTGCTGCTGGCGCCCACCGGCCCCGCGCCCCGCTGACCGCCGTCCGCTGACACCTCCCGCCACCACGGGCGCCGCGCGCTGCCCGGGAACAGGACTCCCCGTGAACGACCAGAACACCGACGCCCCGGCCCGCCCCGGGCTGCGCCGCCCGCTGCCCCCGGAACTCGTCCAGCGCGGCGACCTCCCGTTCGACCCGCCCGCCGGGCTCGCCCGGCTGCGCGCCGACGGGCCGGTCGCGCCGATCACCCTGCTCAACGGCGCCCGCGCGTGGATGGTCACCGGCTACCGCGAGGCCCGCGAAGCGCTCGGCGACACCCGGTTCAGCTCCGACCGGTTCCGCCACCGCGACGCGCTGCAGCTCACCCCGGAGGAGGTCGCCGCGGGCGGCTGCCCGCACGCCGCCGCGCAAGCCCCGGCCAAGCACGGGCTGTTCATCTTCATGGACCCGCCCGAGCACACCCGGCTGCGCCGGATGCTCATCGGCCAGTTCACCGTCCGCCGGATGCGCGCGCTGGAAGCACGGGTCACCGAACTGGCCGTGGACCTCGTCGAGGGGATGAGGGCGCGCGGGAACAGCGCCGACCTCGTCGCCGACTTCGCGCTGCCGCTGCCCTCGCTGGTCATCTGCGAGCTGCTCGGCGTCGACTACGCCGACCGCGACCGGTTCCAGCGGGACGCGGCGATCTCGTTGAACATCCAGGCGCCCGAGCAGGAGCGGACCGCGGCCTCGGGGCGGCTGCGCGAGTTCATGCGCGGCCTCGTCGCGGGCAAGCGCACCGCCCCCGGCGACGACCTGCTGTCCGGGCTGGTGCACGGCGACGCCGATCCGGCGCTGACCGACGACGAACTCGTCGACATCGCCACCACGCTGCTCACGGCGGGGCACGAGACGACCGCGAACATGCTCGCCCTCGGCACCTTCGCCCTGCTGGAGCACCCGGAGCAGCTCGCCGCGCTGCGCGCCGACCCGGCGCTGATCGACGGTGCCGTGGAGGAGCTGCTGCGCTACCTGTCGGTGCTGCACCTGGGCATCAGCCGGGTCGCCACCGAAGACCTGGAGCTCGGCGGCGTCCGCATCCGCGCGGGCGAGACGATCCTGGTGTCGGTGCCGGAGGCGAACCGGGACGCCGAGCAGTGGGACGACCCCGGCGAGCTCGACGTCACCCGCGGGCGCGGCGCGCACCTGTCGTTCGGGCACGGCGTCCACCAGTGCCTCGGTCAGCAGCTGGCGCGGGTGGAGATGCGCATCGGCTACGCCGAACTGCTCGACCGCCTGCCCGGGCTGCGCCTCGACGTCCCCGCCGCGGAGGTGCCGCTGCGCACCGACATGGTCATCTACGGGGTGCACCGGCTGCCGATCAGCTGGGACTGATGTGCGGCCCGCCCGGGACGGGCCACGCACCCGGGGGGGTTCCGCCCCGGGGGCGGGCCGCGGCGGCGGCGTCCGCGGCGGCCTCGTCGGCGGTGGCGAGGTCGGCGCCCGCGGCCTCGAGGTCGATGCGCACCAGCGCCGCGGCACCGCGCGCGGCCCCGGCGGCCAGCGCGGCGGCGGCGAGCGCGTTGCCGAGGTGCGCCGGTGCCGCCTCCGCCGCCACCTCGCCCGCCAGCGCCGCGACCTCGGCGGCGAGTTCGGCGAGCCGGGCAGGTGGACCGGCCGCGCCCGCCAGCGCCTCGGTGAGCGCCGTCGCCCGTCCCGGGTCGTCCGCCGACCGGCGCTGCGCCGCCAGCACGTCCTGGTAGGCGTCCGAATCGGCCCGCGCCAGTTCCACGGCCCGCTGCCGCAGCGCCTCGGCCCGCGAGGCCCGCGACGCGTCCCGCCGCAGCCGCGCGCACATCGCCAGCAGCCCGGCCGCCGCCGCCGTGGTCACCGCGCCGACCACCCCGCCGGTGGCGGACGGCGTCGGCGCGGCCACCTCGTCCAGGAACTCCCGCACGCTCGCGTCGAGATCGGTCAACTCAACCCCACGACCCGGCCGTGCTCGTCGATGTCGATCCGCTCCGCCGCCGGGTGCGAGCCCAGGCCGGGCATCGTGCGCACGTCCCCGCAGATCGGGTACACGAACCCGGCGCCCACCGAGGCCCGCACCTCCCGCACCGGCAACGTCCAGCCCGTCGGGGCGCCCAGCAGCTTCGGGTCCGAGCTCAGCGACAGGTGCGTCTTCGCGATGCACACCGGCAGCGAACCGAACCCGCTCGCCTCGTAGTCCCGCAGCGACCGCTCCGCCGCGGGCGCGTACGACACGCCGTCGGCGCCGTACACCCGCCGCGCCACCGTCTCGATCTTCGTGCGGAGGTCGGCGGAATCCGGGTACAGCAGCCGGAACCGGTTCGGTTCCGCGGCCGCCTCGACCACGGCCTCCGCCAGGTCCTTCGCGCCCTTGCCGCCGTCGAGGAAGTGGCTGCTCACCGCGACCCGCGCGCCCGCCGCCTCCGCCACCTCGCGGATCGCGGCGTGCTCCGACGGGTGGTCGGTGGGGAACGCGTTCACCGCCACCACCGGCGACACCCCGTGCAGCCGGATGTTCTCGATCTGCTTGCGCAGGTTGTCCGCGCCGGCGCGCACGTCGTCCGGGTTCTCCGCCAGCAGCTCCGGCGGCAGCGGCCTGCCCGCCACGATCTTGTGGTTGCCGGAGTGCGCCTTCAGCGCCCGCACCGTCGCCACCAGCACCGCGGCGTCCGGGCGCAGCCCCGAGCTGCGGCACTTGATGTTGAAGAACCGCTCGGCGCCCATGTCCGCGCCGAACCCGGCCTCGGTCACCACGTAGTCCGCGCAGCGCGCCGCGATCCGGTCGGCCACCACCGAGGAGTTGCCGTGCGCGATGTTGCCGAAGGGGCCCGCGTGCACGAACACCGGCGTGTTCTCGGTGGTCTGCATCAGGTTCGGCTTGATCGCCTCCCGCATCAGCACGGTCATCGCCCCCGCCGCGCGCAGCTGCTCCGCGCTGACCGGGGTGCCGTCGCCGGTGTACCCGACGACGATGCGGCCGAGCCTGCGCCGCATGTCGTGCAGCGAGTCCGACAGCGCCAGCACCGCCATCACCTCGCTGGCCGCGGTGATGTCGAAACCGGTCTGCCGCGGCGTGCCGTCGGAGGTGCCGCCGAGTCCGGTCACGATGGAGCGCAGGTCCCGGTCGTTGACGTCGAGCACCCGCCGCCAGGTGATCCGGTTCGGGTCCAGGCCCAGCTCGTTGCCCTGGTGCAGGTGGTTGTCCACCATCGCCGACAGCAGGTCGTGCGCCGCGGTCACCGCGTGCACGTCCCCGGTCAGGTGCAGGTTCAGCGCCTCCATCGGCACCACCTGGCTGTAGCCGCCGCCCGCGGCACCGCCCTTGATGCCGAAGGTCGGGCCCATCGAAGGCTGCCGGATCGCGACCGCAGAGCGGTGCCCCAGCTGCTTCAGGCCCTGGCCGAGGCCGACGGTCGTGGTGGTCTTGCCCTCGCCGAGCGGGGTCGGCGTCACCGCGGACACCAGCACGTACTTGGCGCGCGGCCGGTCGGCGAACTCCTCGACGGCGTCCAGGGACACCTTCGCCACCTGCCTGCCGTACGGCTCCAGCAGGTGCGGGCCGATGCCGAGCTGCGCGGCCACCTCCTCGATCGGGCGCAACGCGGTGGCCCGGGAGATGTCCAGGTCGGACGGGATGCTCATGCGGGGACCTCCTGGAGCCGGGCCACGGCGTCGTCGCGCCACCGAGCGGTCCGGCCGATCTCGTCGAACGTGAACAGGTGCCACCCGGCGATGCCCGGGGCGGGCTCGTCCAGGTGCGCCGACAGGCCGTCGACCAGCGCGTCCGGGGTGTACGGCACGAGCAGCCGGGTCACCACGCCGTGCTGCTTGCGCAGGAACCGCAGCGATTCGCCGAGCCCGATCTTCATCGACACCCGCAGCAGCTTCGTCACGTCCACCGCCCCGGGCAGCCCCACGTGCACCGGCAGCAGCACGCCGCGGTCGCGCAGCTCACCGAGCCAGCGGGCGATCCGCTGCGGGTCGTAGCAGATCTGCGAGACCGCGTAGTCGGCGTGCGGCGCCTTCGCCGCCAAAGCCCCGATCGTGACCGCGTCGGTGAGGAACGCGTGCCGTTCCGGGTAGGCGGTGATGCCGACCCGGCCGGGCCGCCGCCCCAGGTCCTCGATCGCCCGCAGCAGCGCGAGCGCGTCCGGGAATTCCCCGGCGGGCTCGGGGGAATCGCCGCCGACGACGAAGATCTCGTCGCTGCCCAGCGCCGCCGCCCGGTCGAGCAGCGCGGCGAGGCGGGCCCGGTCCGGGATGGACCGGGCCGCCAGGTGCGGCACCGCGTGCAGCCCCGCCGCCGCCAACCGCTCGGCCGTGTCCAGCGTCGCCTCGGGCCCCTTGGCGGGGGAGGCGGTGACGGTGACGGTGCTGCCCGCGGGCAGCACCCGCGCCCGCTCGGCGGCTCCGCGCACCGGCAGCACTTCGAACCTGCTGCGGAGCAACGTCTCCCGCAGCCGCTGCGTGCTGGTGTCCATCAGCTCGACCTCCGCCCGGTCACGCCGTCGCCGTGCGCTCGAAGTGCTTCGGAATCTCCTTGTTCGGGTCGTGGAACGGCTTCTCCACCACCAGCGCCTCCTGCGGGCCGTGCTGGGTGTGCACCACCAGTTCCGTGCCCGGCTCCTGGTAGGCGACCGGCACCATCGCGAACCCGATGTTGGCGTCCAGCCGCGGCGAGCGGCAGGCGGAGGTGACCTCGCCGATGCGCAGCCCGTGCGGGTCGTGCACGTCGAACGGTTCGATCATGCTGCCGTCGTTGAACGAACCGACCCCCGGCCCGCCGATGCGCACCCCGACGAGCTTGCGCGCCACCCCTTCGTCCTTGATGCGGGTCAACGCGTCCTTGCCGATGAAGTCGGCCTCCTGCGCCAGGTCCACCATCCACGTCTTCTCGAAGCCGTAGCCCGCCTCGAACGGGTTCGTCTCGTAGGTGATGTCGCAGCCCCAGGACAGGATTCCGGCCTCGATGCGGCGGATGTGGCACGGTCCGATCACCTGCATGCCGTGCGGGCGACCGGCCTCCCAGATCGTCTCCCACAGCTTCACGCCGTCCCGGGTGGCGTCGTGCAGGTAGATCTCGTAGCCGAGCTCCGCGGTGTAGCCGGTGCGGGAGACCACCACCCGCATCCCGTTCAGCTCGCGGTCCACCGCGTAGTAGTAGGGAACGTCCAAGATGGACTCGCCGAACAGGTCCACCATCACGTCCCGCGACTTCGGCCCCTGCACCTGCACCGGGCCCACGTCCGGTTCGCGGATCCGCACGTCCATGCCGAGGTTCTGCGCCAGGCCCTTCGCCCACAGCAGCACGTCGCTGTCGGCCAGGGACAGCCAGAAGTGGTTCTCGCCCAGCCGCAGCAGCACCGGATCGTTGATGATGCCGCCGTCCGCGGCGGTGACGAACACGTACTTGCACTGGCCGACCTTGCACTTGGTCAGGTCGCGCGGCACCAGCATGTTGGTGAACTCGAAGGCGTCCGGTCCGGTGATCTCCACCTGCCGCTCCACGCCGACGTCCCACAGCGTCACGCCCTCCAGCAGCGCCCAGTACTCGGCGATCGGGTCGCCGTAGTGGCGCGGGTGGTAGGTGTGGTTGTAGACGCTGTAGAGGCTCACCCCGTGCTGCCGGGAGGCGTGGAAGAACGGCGACTTGCGCAGCCTGGAGTACTGCAGGATTCCCGGGTTCGGATTCACGGTCATGAGCGGCGCTCCTTCTCGGTGGGTGGTGTCGAACGGCCCGGGTGGTGGCCCGGGTTGCGTCGTGCGGGTGGTGCTCAGGCGCGCATCCGCGCCATCTCGGGGTCGAAGACCGGATCGGCGACGACCTCGGCCGGATGTCGGCGGTCGAAGTACGCCACCCGCAGCCGGGTGCCCGCCTCGGCCAGCTCGGCGGGCAGCCACGCGTAGGCGAGGCTCATGCCGGTGCTGTGGCCGTAGCCCGCGCTGGTGGTGAAACCGACCGCGTCGCGCCCGGTCTCGGTGAACACCGGTTCGGCGCCCATCAGCACCTCGCCGTCGGTGACGTGCAGGCAGCACAACCGCCGCCGCACCGGCCGGTCGCGGCGCCGCAGCAGGGCGTCACGGCCGATGAACTCGCCCTTGCCGGGTTTGACGGCGAACCCGAGGCCGGCCTCGTCGGGGTCGTGCTCGCTCCACACGTCCGCGCCCCAGGCGCGGTAGCCCTTCTCCAGCCGCATCCCGTTGAACGCGGCCCGGCCCGCGGGGAAGATGCCGTGCTCGGCGCCCTGCGCGAGCAGCAGGTCCCACAGTCGCCTGCCGAACTCGGCGGAGGCATAGAGCTCCCACCCGAGTTCGCCCACGTAGGACAGCCGCAGCGCGGTCACCGGGACCTCGCCGACGAACAGCCGCTTCGCCCGGAAGAACCGGAAGGCCTCCGCGGAGACATCCACGTCGGCCAGCGGCGCCAGCACGTCCCGCGCCCGCGGGCCCCACAGGCCCAGGCAGCAGGTCCCGCCGGTGATGTCGCGGACGGAGGTGGTGTCGTCGGCGTGCGCGCGCAGCCACGCCACGTCCCGCGGCCCGTTGCAGCCGACCTGGAACTCGGTCTCGGACAGCCGGGCCACCGTGATGTCGCCGCGCACCCCGCCGTCGTGCTGGAGCAGCAGCGTGTAGGTCACGTAACCGGGGGCGCGGTCCAGCTGCCCGGTGGTGAGGCGTTGCAGCAGCGCGAGCGCGCCGCGCCCGCTCACCTCGGCCCGTGCCAGCGAGGTCATGTCGAACAGCGCGACCCGCTCGCGGGCGGCCTGGTGCTCGGCGGCGGCGATCGGCGACCGGTAGCGCCCCGCCCACTCGCCCGGGAGCACGATCTCCCGCCCCGCCACGAGGAATTCGTTGGACTCGTACCAGTGCGGGCGCTCCCAGCCGTTGGCCTCCAGGAACACCGCGCCGAGCCGCTCCTGCCGCTCGTGGAACGGGCCGGTGCGCAGCGGGCGGGGCCGCGCGGGCGGCTGCTGCGGGTGCACCACGTCGTAGACCTCGCGGAAGCTCTGCGCGCTGCGCTCGGCGACGTAGGCGGGGCTGTGCGCGAAGTCCTCGAAGCGGCGCAGGTCGGCGGCGCGCAGGTCGATGCCGGGCGCGCCGTCGCTCATCCACTCCGCCATCGCCCGGCCCACCCCGGCGGAGTGCGTGATCCACACGGCTTCGGCGACCCAGAACCCGGCGACCTCCCGCGACGGCCCCAGCACCGGCATCCCGTCGGCGGTGAACAGGAACAGCCCGTTCATGCCCTCGGCGAGTTCGGTGCGGCGCAGCACCGGCAGCAGCTCGCAGGCGTCGTCCCAGGACCGCTTGAAGTCCTGCGGGGTGAACGGGTGCACCGAGGACATGCCCGCCCAGCCACCGCCCCCGGACGGTGCCTCGGTGCCGTCGCCGGTGGTGGGCGCGATGTCCTCGGCGCGCACCGGGATCACCCGGTGCCGGTAGGTGCCGATGCCGTAGCGGTCGTGGACCTGCCGGAAGTACATCGAGGCGTCCTGGTGCCGCAGCATCGGCTGCGCCACCTCGGGTCCGGTCGCGGCACCGAGCCCGGCGACCGGGCCGGTCACGGCGTACTGGTGCGCCAGCGGCCGCACCGGGATGGACACCCCGGCCAGCGCGCCGACCTTCGGGCCCCAGATCCCCGCGCAGCACAGCACCGATTCGACCTCGAACTCGCCGCGGTCGGTGCGGACCGAGCGGACCCGGCCGCCGGTCACGTCGAAACCGGTCACCTCGGTGCGGCCCTGGAACCGCACGCCGAGGCGTTCGGCGGCGCGGGCCATCGCGGCCGCGGCCCGGACGGGTTTGGCGACGCCGTCGCCGGGGACGTGCAGCCCGCCGCGGATCCGGGACGCGTCCGCCTGCGGGATGCGGTCGGCGACCTCGCGCGGGCCGACGAGTTCGGCGGGCACGCCCCACGCGGCGGCCAGCCCGCGCTTGCGCTGGAGGTCGTTCCAGCGCTCCGCGGTGGTGGCGACCTCGATGCCGCCGACCTGGTGGAAGCAGGGTTCGCCGTCGAACTCCGCGGCGCCGAACCGCTCGACGGTGTACGCGGCCAGCCGGGTCAGCAGTTCGGAGGCGTTGGTCTGGAACACCAGCCCGGGGGCGTGCGAGGAGGAACCACCGGTCGCGAACAGCGGCCCCTGGTCCACGACGAGCACGTCGGTGATCCCGGTGCGCGCGAGGTGGTACGCCGCGGAGCAGCCGACGATGCCCGCTCCGACGATGAGCACTCGTGCCCTGCCGTCCATGTGCCGCCCCCTGGCTCATGACGCTGGTTCCGGGGCCCGAGGCGGACCGGTGGCCGGCTCGGTCCCGCTCGCGGCCGGTCGGGGTCGTCCCGGAACGATCCGGGGCGGTTGTTGCGCTGTTCACAACCGGCTGCGATTTACGCAACACTGCGCCCGGACGGCGGGGCGCGTCAAGCACACGGCAGGGCGAATTCCCTTGGTGTGATCGGGTTTTCCCGCGCGCCGCCGCGACGCGCCGAGGTTCGCCGCCGGCGTGCCGGAGCGGCGCGCGGCCGGTGTGCGCGGTCCGCGCGCGGCCGGCATTCCGAGGTGCCCCGGGTGGGGGTCCGCCGCGGCCGTCCGGTCCCGTAGCGTGGCCGCCGGCGGACGATCCGAACGGCCCCGGCCGGGTTGTTGCGCAATCAGCAACACCGTGTATCGTTCGAGACGGCAATTCTCCGGCAACGAATACGGGTTGAACCGTGGTCAACGCAGGACGATCCAGCAACGGTGAACGTTCCGGCGCCCTGGTGCAGTCGGTGGACCGGGCGGTGAGCGTGCTGGAACTGCTGGCCCGCCACGGCGAAGCGGGCATCACCGAGATCGCCGGCGAACTCGGCGTGCACAAGTCCACCGCCTCCCGGCTGGTCAGCGTCCTCGTCTCCCGCGGCCTCGTCGAACAGCTCGGGGAACGCGGCAAGTACGTCATCGGCTTCGGCATCGTCCGGCTCGCCGGCGCCGCCACCGACCGGATGGACCTGTCCCGGCTCGGCCGCCCCTTCTGCGAATCGCTGGCCGAAGAGCTCGGCGAGACCGTGAACATCGCCGTCCGCGACGACGAAGTGGCCATCAACATCAGCCAGGCCCGCGGCACCGCCTCCGTCACCGCGCACAACTGGGTCGGCCAGCGCACTCCGCTGCACGCCACCTCCAGCGGGAAGGTGCTGCTGGCGCACGCCCCCGCCGACGACCAGGACGCGCTGCTCGACGGCGAACTCGCCCAGTACACGCCGCGGACCGTCACCGACCCCGGTGAACTGCGCGGCGGCTTCGAACTGATCGTGCGCGACGGCTACGCCACCAGCTACGAGGAACTGGAGCTCGGGCTCAACGCCGCCGCCGTCGCCGTGCACCGGCACGACGGCGAGGTCGTCGCCGCGCTCAGCGCCTCCGGGCCGTCCTACCGGTTCTCCCGCAAGCGGATGCGCGAGGTGATCGGCGCGATGACGGTCGCCGCGAAGGAGCTCTCCGGCCAGCTCGGCTTCCTGGAGGAATGACCGGGACGCCTCGGCGAGGGCGTCATTCCCGCTGCAGCATCACGTCCTCCAGGTCCAGTTCGTGCAGCACCCGGCGCAGGACCACGTCGTCGATGCGGCCCTCGTCGCGGAACCGGACGAACACCTCGCGCTCCGCGGCGAGCATCTCGGCGCGCAACCGGCGGTACGCGGCGCCGGGGCTCTCCCCGACCTCCTCGGCGGAACGGCCCAGCCGTTCCCACGCCCGGTTGCTGCGCCGCTCCGCGGACCGCCGCAGGTGCTCGGCGACCTCGTCCGGCGGCGGATCGTCCGCCGAGAGCTCGTCCAGCCGCCGCCGCGCCGCCAGCGCCGCGTTGTGCGCCGCCTCCGCCTCGGCCAGCGCATCGGTGTAGCGCTCCCCGCCGCGAACGCCGAGCGCGCGGATCACCCACGGCAACGTCAGCCCGTGCAGCAGCAGCGTCCCCAACGTCACGAAGAACGCCAGGAATAGCACCTGCGGCCGCTGCGGGAACGGGGCGCCCGTCGAGGTGAACTGCGGGATCGCCGCCGCGGCGGCCAACGACACCACGCCGCGCATCCCCGCCCAGGACACCACCGCGCCGTAGCGCCACGGCGGCGCCGGACCGCGGCGCAGCAGCAGCTCCGGCAGCTGCAAGGTCGCGAACACCCACGCCGCCCGCACCAGCACCACCGTCGCCGTCAGCGCGGTCCCGACCAGCACCAGCGGCACCAGCTGCCCGGCCACGCCCTCGGTGACCGAGCGCAGCTGCAGGCCGATCAGCGCGAACACCAGCGCCTCCAGCAGGGTGTCCGCGGACAGCCACACCGCCCGGTCCTGCAACCGCACCGAGGCGCTGCCCGTCGGCGACCGCTGTCCCAGGTACAGCCCGGCGACGACCACGGCCAGCACCCCGGACGCGTTGATGCCCTCCGCCAGCAGGTACGCCGCGAACGGAACCAGCAGGCCCAGCGCGCTCTCCAGCACCCCGTCGGCCAGCGCCCGCCGCGCCCGGTGCACCGCCCAGCCCACCAGCCACCCGACGACGAGCCCGCCGATCGTCGCCAGCAGGAACACGCCCACCCCGGCGAGCAGCGTGTACCCGGTGCCCAGCACGGTGGCCACCGCGACCCGGTACGCGGTGAGCGCGGTGGCGTCGTTGACCAGGCTCTCGCCGCTGAGCACCGTCATCACCCGGCGCGGCAGCCCCAGCCTGCGGCCGATGGAGGTGGCCGCCACCGCGTCCGGCGGGGCCACCACGGCGCCCAGCACCAACGCCGCGCCCAGCGGCATCGCGGGCACCAGCCACCACGCCACCAGCCCGATCGCCAGCGTGGTGACCAGCACCGCGCCCAGCGCCAGCGAGCCGATCGGGCGGGCGTTCGCGCGCAGCCCGATCGTCGACGAGGTCAGCGCCGCCGAGTACAGCAGCGGCGGCAGCACCAGCACCAGGATCAGCTCGGGGTCGATCGCGTAGTCCGGTACGCCCGGCACGAACGAGAGCGCCAGCCCGGCCAGCACCAGGACCAGCGGCTCGGACAGCTCCCACCGCCGGGCGAGCGCGGTGATCACCAGCGCCACCGCGAGCAGCATCATCAGGTCCGGGAACTGGTGCATGGGGCTGCGTCTCCGTCCTGGCGGGCCTCGCGGTCGACGGAAGTGTAGGGATGATCGACGGGTGCTGCGCCTCGTCGCGTTCCCGGCACTGCCGGGTCCGGGGCGCTGGCGGGGCCGGGGCGCGACCGGGCATGGTGGGGTCGTCGGACGCGGAACCCGGGAGGCGGCGATGGCCGGTTGCGAGCACCTGGAAACGGCGGCGGACCGGCGGCCCGAGCCCGGTTCCCGCTCCGGCTGCGAGGACTGCGCGCGGCTGGGACTGCACGAATGGGCGCACCTGCGGATGTGCACCGAGTGCGGGCACGTCGGCTGCTGCGACTCCAGCCCGCGGCAGCACGCCACCGAGCACCACCGCGGCACCGGCCACCCGGTGATCCGCTCGTTCGAGCCGGGCGAAGCCTGGGCGTGGTGCTACGTGGACGAACGCCTCGGCTGAGCGGGCACCTGCCCGTCCTCGGCGTTGCCGAACCGGTGCCGGATGGCCGCCGCGAACTCGGCCTGCCCGGCCGCGTCGAACAAGGTGGCCAGCCGCCCCGCGAGCCGGTCCCGGTCGGCGTCCTCGTCGTCCGAGCTGAGTTCGTCGAGCAGCCCGCGCACGTGGTCGATGGCGGTGTGCTCGGCGTCCGCGGGCAGCTCGGCCCCCGCGGACAGCTGCCCGTAGGAGAAGAAGCGCCCCGAGTCGAGCGTGCCGCCGAACGACAGCGAATCCCCGGGGAACGGCAGCCCGTTCGGGAACGGCGCCTGCCGCGACGACGGCACCAGGTGCCGGAACCGCTCGTCGATCTCGGTGCCGTTGGCGGCGGCGGACAGCTGCGCGAGGGTGCCGATGAGCTCGGCGGCGCGCTCCACGTCGTTCTCGTTGCGCGCCAGCCACCACACCACGGCGCTGCCGGTGTCCTGCAGCACCTCGTCGGCCAGGTAGGCGCGCTTGCTGCGCTCGTGGTCGCGCTCCCGGTGCCAGAGCTGCTCGTCCTTGCGGACCTCCGCGAGCCGGTGCAGCCGGTCCACGTCCTGCTCCGGCAGCACGAGCGTCACGTCCGCGGCCCACACCTCCACGTGCCCGTGCGGGTCGCGCTGTACCGCGCCGAGCGCGCCCGCCAGCTTGTGCGCCACCACCTCGGCGCCGCCGGGGTGCTCGGTCGCGGCGATCTCCCTGGCGCGGGTGAGCAGCACGTCTACCGCCAGGCCGGCCGGGTTCTCGTGCGCGACCCCGACCGCGTCGGCGGGGCGCCGCCACCATGCGGTCGCGCCGAACACGAACCGGTAGTCGGGTTCGGAACTGGGCAGCGGCACGTCCCGCAGCAGCCGCTGCCGCGGCGGTTCCGGTTCGGGTTCGGCGGGGACCGCGGGCCGCTGCTGCTGCACGACCAGCGCCTCCCGCAGCTGCTCCTGCTGGTGCAGCCGCACCAGCCGCCGGGCGTAGGCCGCGACGCCCGCCAGCAGCGCCGCGCTGCCGAGCAGCCACGCCCACCACGGCCACCGCAGCGCGAGCACCACCACCGCGGGCACCAGGACGGCGCCGCAGGCGAGCGCGGCCAGCAAGATCTTGTTGTCGCGGCTCATCGCTCCGGCCATTCCGCATCGATCGCTAACGGGCGCCGACAACTGTATGGCGCGCGATCTTCGCGGCGGTACCCGGCGACCGGGGGAAGCGCGCCGCCCGGTGTAACCGGATCGGTCAGCGGGTAGCCGCAGAGCGTGACGACGGGCTCCGGGGGGTGGGCGATGAAGCACGCGACGAAACCCGCGCCGCATCCGGTGCACACGGTCCACCGGATCGGTGCCGTGCTGCTGGGACTGGTGCTGTGGGCGTTCGGAGTGCTGGGGCTGCTGCGCGGCCTGGACTTCTTCACGACCAGCGGGCAGCCGGTGCTGGGGCTGTCCAGCAACGGGCTGCTGGCGGTGATCTCGCTGGTGGCGGGCGCGGTGCTGATCGGCTGCGCGGCGTGGGGCGGCAGGCAGGCCTCGACGGTGACCACGTTCATCGGGGTGCTGTTCCTGCTGTCCGGGCTCGTGCACCTGGCGGTCCTCAACTCGCCGTGGAACCTGCTGGCGTTCCGGCTGCCGAACGTGTTCTTCAGCCTCGTCGCCGGGCTGGTCCTGCTGTGCACCGGGCTCTACGGCCGCCTGTCCGGCGGGCTGCCGCCGGACAACCCGTACCGGCGGGAGCATCCGATGCGCACCCGCCGCCCCGACCCGGAGGAGCAGCTGGCCGACGCCCGCGGCGGCGACCCGGACGAGGACGAGCAGCGCTACCGGGAGGCGGAGATCGCGATGGGCGAAGGCCACCCCACACCGGAGCAGACCCAGATCGTGCTGCGCGACCAGGCGCGACGCCGCGCCGTCGAACGCGCCCGCGCCCGCCGCCGCACCGAGGGCGGCCGCGCGTGATCCTGCCGTGGCTGTGGCGCTGGCCGCCGGGACTGCTGCTGGCGGCGGTGCGCGAGCTGACCAGCGACGTGCCGGTGCACCTGGTGGACCGGGTCGAAGCGGTGCGCCCACCGCCCGCTCCCGCCGACCGCACCGGCCTGCAGCTGCCGGAGGACGGCGTCGGCCCGCTGTTCCACCGCCGCTACTCCGCGGAGATCCAGCTGCACCTGTGCACCGCCGCCGACGTGATGGCGCTGTTCGTCGCCGCGCCCGACCGGATGGTGCCCGGCGAGGTGGCCCGCTTCGAACCCGAGGGCGACCACGCGGACCTGCGCCCCGGGGACGACCTGGTGGTCCGGATGCCCGGCCCGTGGGACGGCCCGGTGCGGGTGCTGGACGTGACGCCGACGTCGTTCCGGCTCGCCACCCGGCCCGGCCACCTGGAGGCGGGGCAGATCGAGTTCCGCGCGGGCGACCGCGGAATGCGGATGCTGTTCGAGATCGAGTCCTGGGCGCGCAGCAGCAGCCGCGCCGCCGACCTGCTCTACGACCGGCTGCGGTTGTCGCGGCGGTTGCAGGCGTACCTGTGGGTGCGGTGTTGCGCGCGGGTGTGCGCGGTCGCGGGCGGGCGGCTGGTGGACGGCGTGGAGATCTACACCGGGCGCGACGAATCGGTGGTGGGGGAGCGGGTGTGACCGGACTGCGCTGCGACGACGACCCGCGGTTGCTCCGGGAGCTGGCGCGGTTCCGGGACCTGCCGGTGAACTTCGACGTGGCCGCGGTGGACCCGCTGGACCCCGGTCCGGAGTGGACGGTGGACGACCAGCGGCGGGAGCTGCCCGCGGAACCACCGGGACCGCCGCTGGTCGGTGGCCCGTGGGAACGGGCCTGCGCGCTGGTGCGGGACTACAAGTTCGCCGACCCGACGCTGGTCTCGCGCGCGTGCCGCTCCACCCGGGAGCTGGAGCCCGGCGCCGATCTGCTGCTCGAAACCTCCTTCCACGGCTTGGTGTTCCGGCTGCCGTGCCGGGTCGGCGGCATCACCGACACCGCCCGGGACGGGGTGCGGGTGTGGGGCTGGAACTACCGCACGCTGCGCGGGCACCTGGAGCAGGGGCAGATGGACTTCCTGGTGCGCAAGGACATCGCCACCGGCACCGTCGAGTTCCAGGTGCGCGCGTTCTCCCGGCACGCCCACATCCCGAACCCGGTGGTGCGCCTCGGGTTCGCCGTGTTCGGCCGCAGCACCCAGCTGCGGTTCATCCGCGGCGCTGGTCACCGGATGGTCGAGCTGACCGAGCCAGTAGCGCGGCGAGCCGATCGCAATCCGCGACCGTGACCGTCACCGCCGGATGCCGCAGCAGCCCCAGCGGCTCGATGCCCGGCACGGGTTCGACGAAGCGCACGCACAACCCGCGTTCCCCGTTCGTCGCGCAGGTCAGGCCGCCGTCGGCCAGCGATACCCGCGCCGGGCCCGCCGTCCGCCACGTCCAGAACGGGCCGGTGACCGCGGTCCCCGCCACGTTGGCCCGCTCGGTGCGCACGCACCACGGCCCGAACCGCACGGTGAGCTCGCGGTCGCCGACCCGGACCCACGTCGTCACCGGGGTGATGCCGAACGGCAGCGCCGGGATCCGGTGCGCCCGGTCGAACCGGAACGGGAAGCACTCCACGGTCTGCGACTCCACACCCGCCGGATACCCCGCCCCGCCCGCCTCCACTCCAGGTCAGCGCGGCGTCAGGGCTTGCGGGCGACGGCGGCGGCGAGGCAGCGGGCCACCGGCGGCAGCGGCGTGCGGCGCGGGCCGTCCGGCCACCAGTCGTCGGCCACCACGAGACCGGGGGCCAGCGGTTCCAGCCCGGCCAGCATCGCGCCGATCTCCGCGCGGGTGCGGAAGAACCCGGTGCCGAGCCCGGCGCGCAGCATCTCCTCCACCAGCCGCGCCGGCTCCCCGTCCGCGTCCTCCGGGTCGAGGAAGTGGCTGAACGCCACGAAGGATCCGGCGGGCAGCGCCTCGACGTACTCGCCCACCAGGTCGGCGGCCGACCTGCCGCCCCGTTCCTCGTCGTAGTGGTGCAGCGTGCCGACGTGCAGCAGCGCCAGCGGCCGGGTGAGGTCCAGCTCGTCCCGGACGATGCGGGACCCGAGCACCTCGGCCGGCCGGTGGATGTCCGCGTCGAGGAAGTGGCTGCCTTCCTGGTCGGCCAGCAGCGCCCTGCTGTGCGCGGCGACCGTCGGATCGTTGTCCACGTAGACCACTTGCGCTTCCGGGGCGATGCGCTGGGCGACCTGGTGGGTGTTCTCCGCGGTCGGCAACCCGGATCCGCAGTCGAGGTACTGGTCGATGCCCGCTTCCCGGGCGAGGAAGCGGACGGCGCGCACCAGGAACCGGCGGTTCGCGACGGCGAGGCTGCTCGCCTCGGGCACCGCGTCGTTGATCCGGCGGGTCAGTTCGCGGTCGACCTCGAAGTGGTCCTTGCCGCCGATCGCGCAGTCGTAGACGCGCGCCGCGCTCGGCCTGCTGGTGTCGATGGTGCCCGAGGGTTCGACCGGAACAGGCATGGTCTCCTCGCAGCGGCGTCGACTCGATGATCAACGCCACTGTAGTGGCAACCACCCCTGCCGGAAGTATTCCGGCGAACGGACCTGCCCGGAGCTCCGTTCAGCGCAGCGGGCTGCTCCGGCGGAGCGAGCGCACGAAGCGGGACCACTGCGCGGAGCTGGTGGCGAGGTGCCCGCCCGCCCGGTCCTTGGTGTCGCGCACCGCGGCCCCGCCCCCGGGCAGTCGCCCGACCTCCACGCAGTTCGTCTCCTGGCTGCTGTGCGAGGACTTCCGCCAGCCGCGCGGTGCCGAGCTCACGCCGGGACCTGCTCGCGGGCGGCGATCTCGGCGATGAGCTTGCGGGAGTCCTCCCGGCTCAGCGCGATCCGCTCCAGCTCGTCGCGGGCGGCGCGGAACGCGCCCACCGAATCGTCGTCCTGCAGGAACGCCGAGGAGCGGTGGTGTTCGAGGTGCACCACCGGGTCCGCTTTGGCGAATTCGAGCAGCACGAACGGTCCGGCGTGCGCGGGCGTCCAGCCCGCCGCCGACGGGATGATGCGGAGTTCGACGTTGTCCCGCTCGGAGATCTCGTCCAGGAAGCGCAGCTGGTCGTGCAGCCCGCCGGTGCGCCCGATGGGCTGGTGCAGCACCGATTCGAGGATCAGCGCGGTGTACTTCGCGGGCGAGCGCTTGCGGGTGATGGTGTCGCGGCGGCCCTGGCGCATCGCGACCCGCTTGTTGGCCTCCTGCTCGGGGACGCCGGTGGCCATGATCGCCCGGGTGTACTCGGCGGACTGGAGCAGGCCGGGCATGAGCAGCGGTGCCACGTCGGTGATCTTCGTGGCGGTGCGTTCGAATTCGAGCAGGGTGGCGAGCTGGTCGACGCCGCCCGCGGCCCCGGGGGTCTGCGAGGGCGCCGGTTCGGCGGCGGCTTCGCGGGCGAGCTTGAGCATCCGGGACCGCGCGGTGCTGCTGACGCCGAGCACCACGCACACGGCTGAGATGGATTCGGCGGACGGCACCCGGTCGCCGTGCTCCCAGCGGACCAGGACGGAGTGCGAGACGTCCAGGATCGAGGCGAGCCCGCGCAAGGTGTGCCCGCTCTTGCGGCGGGCGTCGCGCAGTTCCGCGCCGAGCACGTAGGCCCGCGGTCGTGGTGGAGTTGCGGTCATGTCGCTGAATGCTAATCCATTGTCCGCGACAACGGCGATCATCCGAATGAGTCATTGCTGCCAGGTCTCGGTACCTGGCATTCTGCTTTTCCTCCTGATCGGGAACGGGCCGAATTCGCCGCCGGCCCGGCGGGTCCGGTTCCCGCCGGTTCCGCGAGTCCCGTCGCAGCAGTTCGGAGCGCCTGCGCGTGCTGCGGGGAATGCCGTCCTGAAAGGACTTCCGGCGCTCTCCGGCCGTGCCGTGGCCGCGGTCCGGCGAGATGCGGGTGCGGCCGATCCGCGGAATCCGATGCGTCCGCTCCGTCGCGGCGGCCGACCGGGGTGGTGCAAGTATTCCCACTGAATTCCGCACTGTTGCGGAATTCAGCGGGAACGTTGCATTGCCTTCCGCCTCATTTCCGGTGCCGCGAACTCACCCGCGCGGTCGTGGAATGCGCGGGGGCAGCCGGCTGCCGAGGTCGGCGAACACCTCGGTGTTGAGGTGGTAGGCGAGCCGCACCTCGGCGATGATCCGCCGCTGCTCGCGCTCGTCCCAGCCCGCGGTGTCCAGCAGCAGCCGGTAGGCGTTGCGCACCCCGGCGCTGCTGGGCACGTCGTCGAAGGTGAGGAACGCGAACCCCTTCCCGTCCGGCGGGTCCAGGCTGCGCCGCATCGCCGAGCGGATCAGCTTGCCGCCGGAGAGGTCGGCCAGGCACCGCGTGTAGTGGTGCGCCACGAACCCGCCCGGCCAGTCGAAGCACACCTCCCGCAGCCGCGCGCAGTACCGCTCGGTGGCCGCGCTGGGCGCGATGACCTCCCGCCAGTCCGGCCCGAGGTAGTAGTGCAGGTCGGTCTCCAGGTGCGGCAGCCTGCGCAGCCGTTCGCTGACGAACGGCCCCGCGACCACGTCGCTGCGCATGGCGTCGGCGGCCTGCTCCAGCACGGAGTAGGCGAAGTAGTGCTGGCCGAGCATCACGGCGTAGGCGTCGGCTTCGAGCTCCCCGGCGAGCAGGGTCCGCAGGAACGGCAGGGACTGGACGTGGTCGTGGTCGGCGCGGGTGCTGGACCGGAGTCTGGCGGCGAAGTCACTGCGTACCGGTTGCTGTGCGGGCGAGGACACTCGAACCTCCGGGCAGTTAGGTAAGGCTTACTTAATCTCAGGGATCGTGGCACGCCGCGGGCCCCGATGCCAAGAGGCGGTCGCCACTCCGCCCGGAGCGGTGTCAGCTGCGGCCCTCGCGCCAATAGCCCATGAACGCCACGCAGCTGCGCGGCACCTGGTGGTCCTGCACCAGCACCCGGCGCAGCCGCTTGATCACCGCCGCCTCCCCGGCCAGCCAGCCGTAGACCTCGCCGCCTGCGGTGTCCGGTTCGGGCACCTCCCAGAGCGTCGTCGTGTCCACGTCCACGTCGTCCAGGCCGGCCTCGGAACCGCCGCGCGAGCCGAGTTCGCCGAGCGCGCCGGTCACCGATTCCTCCAGCAGCGACCCGATCGGCGCGGTCCCCTCCGGCCGCTGCCGGATCAGCCAGCGGACCTCGACGCCGCTCGGCGCGCGCCAGGTCTGGACGTCCTCGGCCGTCGGTACCTCCGCGCACACCACGCCGCGCGAGTCCGCGGGCAGCGCTTCGACGATCGCGGCCATCGCGGGGACCGCCGTCTCGTCCCCGGCCAGCACCAGCTGCCGCGCCGTCTCCGGCGGGGACCACTCGCAGCCCCACATCCGGCCGCTGCCCGGCCGGTCCGGGCCGAGCAGCAGCGCCTCGTCGCCGGGGGCGGCCGCCGCGGCCCAGGCGGAGGCGGGGCCGCTGTGGCCGGAGTCGACGCCGTGCAGCACGAAATCGATGTCCAGCTCGAACGGGTCCTCCCGGTAGGCGCGCACGGTGTAGGTGCGCAGCGTCGGGCGGATCTCGTCGGGCAGCGCCTGCCAGCGCGGGTACCAGCCGTCGCCGCCGGGCATGTCGCTCAGCGGCCTGCCGGGCTGGGGGAGGATGAGCTTCACCCGCTGGTCGTCGCCGCCGATGCCGAAGCGGTGCAGGTCCTCGCCGGTGAAGGTGATCCGCACGAAGCTGGGGCCGAGCCGTTGGGCGCGCGCCACCCGGGTCCGGAACATCACGTACTGGGGGCGGCGCACTTCGGTCCGCTCGGCCATCTCGCACCTCTTCTGCCCATCGACTCGACTGATCCGTAGGCTAGCCTAACCTCATACTGAGGGGAGATTCGCTGATGGTGAGCAGGACGCGCGCAGCCGGGTTGCTCGTGGCGGTGGCCGCGCTGGCGGGGTGCTCGGCGCCCGCGCCGCAGGACGCGGCGGGCGGCTGGAGCTTCGTCGACGACCGCGGAGTGCAGGTGCGGCGCGACGAGGCGCCGGAACGGATCATCGCGCAGGTCTCGGCCGCGGGCGCGTTGCACGACTTCGGGGTGCCGGTGGTCGGCACCTTCGGCCCGCTGGTCCGCGACGACGGCAGCACCGAACCGGAAGCGGGCAGCGTCGACCCGGCGGCGGTCACCGACGTCACCGGCCCCGGGTACGGGGAGCTGAACCTGGAATCCGCGGCCGGGCTGCGCCCCGACCTGCTGGTCAGCGGCAAGTACGCCGAGTTCGACGGGCTCTGGCACCTGACCGCCGAGCAAGAGGAGAAGGTGCGGGCGTTCGTGCCCACCGTCGGCGTCGAGCAGTCCGGGCGCTCGCTGCCGGAGACCATCGGCGCCTACAAGGAGCTCGCCCGCGCGCTCGGGTCCGACGTGGACTCGGAGCGGATCCGGGCGGACCAGGCGCGGTTCGACGCCGCCGCCGACCGGCTGCGCGGTATCGGCGCCCGGATGCGCGCGGAGGGGCGCAGCATCCTGGTGGTCGGCGGTACGAAGCAGGAGTTCTTCGTCGTGGTGCCGGGCCGCAACCCGGACCTGGACTACTACGTGCGGGAACTGGGCCTGCCGATCCGGACCCCGGCGCACCCGGACACCGCGGGCGGCGGCTACTTCGAGCGGCTCGCCTGGGAGAACGCCGGTGCCTACACCGGGGACGTGCTGATGTGGGACACCCGCGAGGCCTCGCTGCCGCCGGAGCAGCTCAAGCGCAACCCGGTGTTCGCGGCGCAGGAATCCGCGCGGGCGAACCGGTTCGTCGAGTGGGACGCGGTCGCCCCGTTCAGCTACGCGAGCTACGCGGACATCATGACCCGGCTCGCCGACCACCTCGAAGAGCAGTCGCCCGCCGCGAACTGACGCCCGGCCGCGGTCGACGAGACCGGCTACCGCCGGGACATCAAAGCGCAGGCCAACCTCCAGGAAGGCCGCCATGCGCTGGCCCGGCGGATCTTCCACGGTCAGCGCGGCGAACTGCGGCAGCGCTCCTACGAAGGCATGAAAGATCAGCTCGGCGCCCTCGGCCTTGTGCTCTACGCGATCGTGCTGTTCAACACCCGATACCTCGACGCCGCCATCACCGAACTCCGTGTCGGCGGCTACGAAGTCCGCGACGAGGACGCCGCCCGGCTCGCGGAATAGCCCCGCTCAGTCGAGGTAGTTGCTCAGCTTGATCAGGTTTTTGTCGGGGTCGCGCAGATGGAGGCTGTAGATCGGGCCGAGTGCACCGGTACGGCCGACCGGGCCCGCCTCGATGTCCATCCCCGCCTGCTCTCTGAGCTCGTCGATCAGGAGCAGCACCGGGGTGTCCACGACGAAGCACAGCTCGGCGGTACCCGGAGCGGGGTGGACGGCCGAAAACACCTCGGTATCCTCTCCGGCCACGCGTAGGTCGATCTTGCTGTGGCCGAAGGTCAGCGCCGTGCGACCGTTGTCGGAGGTAGCCACCTCCATGCCCAGCACCCGGGTGTAGAAATCGATCGTGGCGTCCTGGTCGGCGACGGTCAGCACCAGGTGGTCGAGTCGGTCGATGCGCATGAGGCGCGGCCACGTGTCGGCTGCGGTCACCTGGTGGAGCGGTGCAGCGTCGGGGCGAGTATGAGGTGCCGGCTCGGTGTCCTGGTATCCCTGTTCGTGGATGACATCGTGGGTTTTCCATCGGTTGAAGGCATCTCGAGCGCTTGCTACCAGGGCACCGAAGCTGGGGTACGGCGAAGGATAGGAGCCGTCGCCAGTCGCCCACTCGTACGCGGTCCATTCCCCGTTCGGCCCGATCGTGGTCGGGTCCAGCAGCCAGTAGACAGCGCAGTCGGACCAGTCTGACACCATCAAGCACGGCTTGACCTGCTCCACGAGACCCTCGAGCCCCGCCTCGGTCCAGGCGGTCAGCAGTTCGGGATCTTTCTCAGCGAACCAACCGATCTCGTCGATCCGGAACAGCTCGCTCAACTCGGGGTCGATGTCGCGCCAGCCGTTGCTGGCGAGCAGGAAGTTGCGGTAGCTCGGCGGCAGCCGCACATCCAGGCGTTTCTCGGCGCCACGGAGGGCCTCCTCACTGGCCGGTTCGTAGCCCAGCCACCGATTCTCCCGCTGGACGTCGTCGAGGCGTGCCGCCTCCTCATCCGTGGCCATCCGCAGATAGTCATCGCTATAGCCGCGGAGGAACTGCTGCCACTCGGGCAACGTCACCGGCACACTCTGGCTCATGTTCCTCATCATGACAGTGCTGCGGCGGCATCCCGCCTACGTCACCCACCACGCGCTGCTGGCGGACAGCGGTGTCCGGTTCCTCCCGCCGGAGGAGGTGCTGCACCGCGATCCCGACGGCGTCGTCACCTTCGACCTGACCGCCCTCCGCGCCGCCCTGCCGAGCTGATCTGCCGAGCTGATCTGCCGACCAATGGCCCGTTCGACCACGAAGAACGGGCGGGTGGGCCATTCACCTGGGGCCGGGTTCAGTCGCGGCGGGCGACGAGGACGACACCGGGGCCGGTGTGCTCGTCGGCGGGCAGGCGGAGTTCGGCGGTGGGGTGCAGGCCCGCCTGCTCGACGAGCGCGGTGAGCTGCTCGGGCCGCCACTGGTACGTCGTCCAGCGGACCGGGACGCCGTAGTAGGCCTCGGTGCGCTGCACGTCGTCGTCGCCGACGTGCGTCGCGATGATCAGCTGACCGCCCGGGACGAGCGCGCTCGCGAACGACGACAGCACGCCCGGCAGCACCTCGCGCGGCAGGTTGAACAGCGACCACCAGCCGAGCAGCCCGCCGAAGGACGACTCCGGCAAGCCGAGTTCGGTGGCCGATCCGACGCGGAACGAGCACCCCGGATGCAGCCGCCGCGCGTGCTCGACCATCCGGGGCGACAGGTCCACGCCCGACACGTCGAGCCCGCGTTCGGCCAGGTAGCCGGTGACCGTGCCCGGCCCGCAACCGACGTCGAGCACGGGGCCGAGCTCGGCGACCTGATCGGCGAACACGTCCATCGCGGCGCGCAGCCACGGGTGGGCGCGGACGTCGCCGATGCCCGTCGTGGTCACCATGTCCACGTAGTTGTCGGCCACGCGGTCGTAGGACTCCCGGACGACGTCGAGATCAGCGGGAACAGGAACACCCATCCCGGCACCCTATGCCGCGGCGACGGCCCGGCGGGGCGGAACCCGCGGGCCGCCCGCCGAGTCCCCGGCGGGCGGCCCGATCCGTCAGTCCCAGGTGAGGGAGGAGCCGGACTGGTATTCGGTGACGCGGGTCTCGAAGAAGTTCTTCTCCTTCTTCAGGTCCATCGCCTCCGACATCCACGGGAACGGGTTCTCGACCTCGGCGAACACCGGGGTGAGGCCCAGCTGCGCGCAGCGGCGGTTGGTGATGAAGTGCATGTACTGCTCGCACAGCTCGGCGTTGATGCCGAGGATGCCGCGGGGCATGGTGTCCCGGCCGTAGGCGACCTCCAGGCGGCACGCGTCGGCGAGCATGCCGCGCACCTCCTCCTGGAACTCGGCGCTCCACAGGTGCGGGTTCTCCAGCTTGATCTGGTTGATGCAGTCGATGCCGAAGTTCAGGTGGATCGACTCGTCGCGCAGGATGTACTGGTACTGCTCGGCGATGCCGACCATCTTGTTCCGCCTGCCCAGCGACAGGATCTGGGCGAAACCGGTGTAGAACCACATGCCCTCGAAGATCACGTAGAAGGCGATGAGGTCGCGCAGGAACGCCTGGTCGCGCTCCGGTCCGCCGGTGGCGAACTCGGGGTTCTCCAGGTTCTGGGTGTGCCGCAGCGCCCACTCGTCCTTCTCCGAGATGGACGGGATCTCGCGGTAGGCGTTGAACAGCTCGCCCTCGTCGAGGCCCAGGCTCTCGCAGATGTACTGGAAGGTGTGCGTGTGCACGGCCTCCTCGAACGCCTGGCGCAGCAGGTACTGGCGGCACTCGGGGTTGGTGATGTGCCGGTACACGGCGAGCACGATGTTGTTGGCCACCAACGACTCCGCCGTGGCGAAGAACCCGAGGTTGCGCTTGAGCATCAGCCGCTCGTCCTCGGTGAGCCCGTCGCGGGAGCGCCACAGGGCGATGTCGGCGTGCATGGACACCTCGGTGGGCATCCAGTGGTTGTTGCAGCCGGCGAGGTACTTCTCCCACGCCCAGCCGTACTTCAGCGGCAGCAGCTGGTTCACGTCCGCCTGCGCGTTGATCATCGCCTTGTCGTCGACGTTGATCCGGCCCGCGCCGCGGTCGATCTCGCCGAGCCCGGTGGCGTCGGGGGTGTGCACGGAAGTCATGAGTCCTCCAGGGGGAACGGGGCGGTCACTGGCAGGCTTCGCAGTCCGGGTCGTCGATCGCGCACGCCTGCGGCTGCGGCGACGGGGCCGGGGCCGGTGCGGCGGCGGGGGAGACCGCGTTGAGCTTGCCGTCGGTGCCGCGCAGCGTGGACTTCTCCACGTGCGTCGCACTGCTGGACCGCAGGTAGTAGGTGGTCTTGAGGCCCTTGCGCCACGCCAGCCGGTACAGCTCGTCGAGCTTGCGGCCGCTCGGCGCCGCCATGTACAGGTTCAGCGACTGCGCCTGGTCGATCCACTTCTGGCGGCGGGACGCGGCCTCCACCAGCCAGCGCGGCTCGATCTCGAACGCGGTGGCGTACAACGACTTCAGCTCCGCGGGCACCCGGTCGATCGGGGCCAGGTCGCCGTCGAAGTACTTCAGGTCCTGCACCATCGCCTCGTCCCACACCCCGGCGGCCTTGAGGTCCCGCACCAGGTCGGCGTTGAGCACGGTGAAGTCGCCCGACATGTTCGACTTCACGTACAGGTTCCGGTACAGCGGCTCGATGGACTGGCCGACGCCGCAGATGTTCGAGATCGTCGCCGTCGGGGCGATGGCCAGCACGTTCGAGTTGCGCATGCCGTTCGCGCGCACCCGCTCCCGCAGCCCGTCCCAGTCCAGTGTGGACGAACGATCCAGGTCGACGCCGGTCTCGCGGGCCTGCGCCAGCAGCTCCAGCGAGTCGATCGGCAGCACGCCCCGGCTCCACAGCGAACCCTCGAACGACTCGTAGCGCCCGCGCTCGGCGGCCAGCTCGGAGGACGCGGCGATCGCGTGGAAGCTGATGTGCTCCATGCTCAGGTCCGCGAACTCCACCGCCGCCTGCGAGGACATCGGGATGCGCTGCGCGAACAGCGCGTCCGAGAAGCCCATCAGGCCCAGGCCCACCGGGCGGTGCCGCAGGTTCGAGGCCCGCGCCTCCGGGATCGTGTAGAAGTTCACGTCGATGACGTTGTCCAGCATCCGCACCGCCGTGCGGGTGGTGCGCCGCAGCCGCTCCACGTCCAGGCCCTCGGCCGTGACGTGCCGCGCCAGGTTGATCGAACCGAGGTTGCAGACCGCGACCTCGTCCTTGCTCGTGTTCAGCGTGATCTCGGTGCACAGGTTCGAGGAGTGCACCACGCCCGCGTGCTGCTGCGGCGACCGCAGGTTGCACGGGTCCTTGAAGGTGATCCACGGATGCCCGGTCTCGAACAGCATCGTCAGCATCCGGCGCCACAGGTCCACCGCGCGGACCTGGCGGAACACCTTCAGCTCACCGCGCTCGGCGGCCGCCTCGTACTCCCGGTAGCGCTGCGCGAACGCGGTGCCGTACAGGTCGTGCAGGTCCGGCACCTCGTCCGGGGAGAACAGGGTCCACGGCTCGTCGGCCTCCACCCGGCGCAGGAACTCGTCCGGCACCCAGTTCGCCGTGTTCATGTCGTGCGTGCGCCGCCGGTCGTCCCCGGTGTTCTTGCGCAGGTCGAGGAATTCCTCGACGTCCACGTGCCAGGTCTCCAGGTACGCGCACACCGCGCCCTTGCGCTTGCCGCCCTGGTTCACCGCGACCGCCGTGTCGTTGGCGATCTTCAGGAACGGCACCACGCCCTGCGAGGAACCGTTGGTCCCCTTGATGTGCGCGCCCGTGCCCCGCACCGGGGTCCAGTCGTTGCCGAGCCCGCCCGCGTACTTCGACAGCAGCGCGTTGTTGCTGATGCCGTGGAAGATCCCGTGCAGGTCGTCGTCCACAGTGGTCAGGAAGCAGGACGACAGCTGCGGGCGGGTGGTGCCCGCGTTGAACAGCGTCGGCGTCGAGCACATGAAGTCGAACGAGGAGATCAGGTCGTAGAACTCGATCGCCCGCGCCTCCCGGTCGTCCTCGCGCAGCGCCACGCCCATCGCGACCCGCATGAAGAACGCCTGCGGCAGCTCGAACCGCACCCCGTCCTCGTGCAGCAGGTACCGGTCGTAGAGCGTCTGCAGGCCGAGGAAGCCGAACGCGATGTCCCGGTCCGCGTCCAGCGCCGCGCCCAGCCGCTCCAGGTCGAAGCGGGCCAGCTCCGGGTCCAGCTGCTCCAGCTCGATGCCGCGGCGCACGTAGTCGGCGAAGTAACCGGCGTAGCGGTCCCGCATCTGCACCTGGTCGGCCTCGGCCGGCTCGCCCGCGACGAAGCTCAGCGCCTCCCGACGCAGCTTGTCCAGCAGCAGCCGCGAGGTCACCAGCGAGTAGTTCGGCTCCGCCTCCACGAAGGTGCGCGCCGCCATCGTCAGCGACTCGGCCAGCTCCGCGGAGCTGATGCCGTCGTAGACGTTGCGCCGCACCTCGCGCAGCACCTGGTCGGCGTGCACGTCGTCGAGGTCCGAGCAGGCCTGCTCGACGACGGTCGACACCCGCTCCCAGTCCAGCGGCACCCGGGTGCCGTCCGGCGCGGTCATCTCCAGGCGGGGAGCGGCGTCCTCGACGGGAGCCACCTCGGCCTCGCGGGCCTGCGCGTGCTCCTCCCGGTAGAGCACGTAGGCGCGGGCGACACCGTGGTGCCCGCCGCGCATCAGCGCCAGCTCCACCATGTCCTGGATCTGCTCGATGTGCACCAGGCCTTCGGTACCCGCGTGGCGCAGCACGCCCTGCGCCGCCTGCTCCGTCAACTCCGCGACGATCTGGTGCAACCGCGACGACGATGCGGCCGAATCCCCCTCGGCCGCCAGGAACGCCTTGGTCAACGCCACGGAGATCTTCGTTTCGTCCCAACCGGAAACGGTCCCGTCGCGCCGCAGCACCCGCACTCCTGCCGGTACCACCGCGGTCGCTGCTGACGGCCGGGTCGTGGACTCGGTCACTGGCTCTCTCCTCGCAAGCTCGGACACCTGCCCGGAACTCCTCGGAACGCGCCAGGACCCGCGGCGCGCACGGCACCGCTCGTCCCACGACCCTCCCGCGAGGTCCCGGACGGCGCGCACCCCTCGTGCGCGCACCGATGGCAGGTCTTCGGACTCACGGGCGACCGGTGCTCGGCACCGGGCCTACTGGCCGTCGCTTCCCGGACGCCGAGCGTCCAGTGCTGCACCACCGGGAGGTGGTGACGGCGGTCGTTCCCGTTCACCGCTGCGGGGCAGTCCCGGATTCGCACCGGGTTCCCTGTTGTCACGCCGGGCGGACCGGCGAACCATCAGCGGGCGCCACACTACATCTTGGGTTCGGCGGTGATCCGGACCCCATCATCATCGGCGTGGCGGTGCCGGTGCGGAGGCGCTCGGTAGCCGTCCGCGCACTCCTCGGCCGCATCCTGCCCGGCCGCGGGCGGCTCCGCACGACCGCGAGGTGTGACGCGGAATCGGTGGTGGTCGGCAGCGGGTCCGGGCAGACTGCCTCCCGAGATCACCACCTGGGAGGAAGACCGAACCATGCGTGCCCACCGCGTGCGACGCGGACTCGCCGTCGCCGCCACCGCACTGGCCACCGCGGCCACGGCCACCGGGGCCACCGCCGGCGCCGCGCCGCAGGACCCGCCCGCGACCACCGACGTCCGGCTGATCACCTTCAACGACCTGCACGGCAACCTCGAACCGCCCACCGGGTCCTCCGGGCAGATCGAGCTCGACGACGGCCGGACCGTCGACGCCGGCGGCGCCGCCTACCTCGCCACCCACCTGCAGCGGCTGCGCGACGAGGTGCCGAACTCGCTGGTCTTCTCGACCGGCGACAGCGTCGGCGCCTCGCCGGTGAACTCCGCGCTGTTCCACGACGAACCCACCGTCGACTTCCTCAACTCGCAGGACGTGCGCGGCCACGTCGTCGGCAACCACGAGTTCGACGAGGGCTACCAGGAACTCCAACGGCTGCAGACCGGCGGCTGCCACCCGCAGGACGGTTGCGAGTTCCGGGATTCCTTCGCCGGCGCGGACTTCCCGTACCTCGGCGCCAACGTCACCTTCGAGGACGGCGGTGCCCCCGCGCTGCTGCCGTTCACCGTGCAGGTCTCCGGCGGGGTGCCGATCGGCGTGATCGGCGCGACCCTGCAGGACCTGCCCGACGTGGTCAGCCCCGAAGCGGTGCGCGGACTCCGGTTCGGCGACGAGGTCGAAGCCATCGACCGCACCTCCGACGCGCTGGAGCGCTTCGGCGTCAAGGCGCAGGTCGTGCTGCTGCACCAGGGCGACGAAGCCGACGGCGGCGGCCCGAACTCCTGCCAGGTCACCCCCGGCGGCCCCGCGAGCCGCATCGCGGAACAGGTCTCCCCGCAGGTCGACGCCGTGTTCAGCGCGCACAGCCACCAGCAGTACACCTGCACCGCCACCGACCCGGCGGGCGACCCGCGTCCCCTCGTGCAAGGCGCCTCCTACGGCAGGCTGCTGTCGGTGCTGGACCTGCGCGTCGACCGCGACACCCGCGAAGTGGTGCGGGAGAGCAGCACCGCGCGCAACGAGGTCGTCACCCGCGACGTCGAACCCGACGCCGAGACGGCCGCGCTCGTCGAGGAAGCCCGCGCGAAGGCGGCGCCGATCGCGAACCGCGCCGTCGGCACCGCCACCGGCGACCTGCTGAAGACCCCGGCGCCGTCCGGGGAATCCGGCCTCGGCAGCGTCATCGCCGACGCGCAGCTCGCCGCCACCCGCGACACGGGGGCGCAGCTCGCGCTGACCAACCCCGGCGGGGTGCGCGCCGACCTGCCGCACGCCTCTTCCCCGGCGGGCGAAGGCGACGGCGTCATCACCTACGGCGAAGCGTTCGCGGTGCAGCCCTTCGGCAACACCATGCAGACCATGACCCTCACCGGCGCGCAGCTGCGGGACGTGCTGGAGCAGCAGTGGAGCCCGGAGGGCGAGAACGTGCTGCAGGTGTCGGCGGACCTGCACTACGAGTACTCGCGGTCCGCGCCCATCGGGTCGAAGGTCTCCGGGCTCACCCTCGACGGCGCACCGGTGGACCCGGCCGCGCCGTACCGGGTGGCGGTGAACAACTTCCTCGCCGGCGGCGGGGACGGGTTCAGCGGCTTCACCGAGGGCACCGACGTCGCGGGCGGGCCGGTGGACCTGGACGCGCTGCTGGGCTACCTGGCGGAGCACCCCGACGTGGTGCCGCCGGCGCCGGACCGCATCACCGCGAAGGACTGAGCCGGGGTCCCGGCGGCGCACCCCGTGCCGCCGGGATCTCCTTTCGCACGGCCACTTCCTCCCGCCGCGCCCGGCCGCGCCGACGGAGGTCCGCCGCACCGTCAGCGGGGGACCGGCCGGGGTGCGATGACACCGTCGATGCCGAGCGCCAGCTCCTCCGCGCAGTCGCGCCAGGCGTGGCGCGAGCCCACCAGCTCCGCGCAGCGGCGGCGCAGCCCGGCGAGCCTGCCGCGCAGCCGGGCGCTGCGCACCCCGCCGGCCAGCAGCACCGCCCGGCGCCCGTGCCGCACCGCCGACGCGTGGTCGCCGAGCGCGAACTTCGCCTCCGCCAGGCTCGCCAGCTCGAACACCGCGGACCGCACCTCCCCGGGCGCGCGGGCGGCCACCGCGCGGGACAGGTGCAGCGCCGCGGATTCGTGCTCGCCCACCACCAGCTGCACCGAGCCGGTCAAGCCCAGCACGTCCGCTTCCCCGAACCAGCGGAACATCGGGTAGTCGGCCTCGATCTCGGCGGTGGCGTGCAGCGCGCGCCCCTGGTCGAGCATCCGCCGCACCGAGCCGCGGCGTTCGCCGCGCGCCGCGGCCCACGCCGAGTTCAGCTGCAGCACCGAGCTCACCAGCGGCGAGGCCTCGGCCCGGATCGACCCCAGCTGGAACAGCTTCAGCGCCGAGTTCGGATCGCCGAAGTCCAGTTCGGCGCGCCCCGCCGCGTACAGCGTCCGCGCGATCGCCAGCGGATCCGCCCCGTCCCGGCCGAAGTCCAGCGCCCGCCCGTAGTGCGCGTTCCCGCTGGCGAGCAGCCCGTTCTCCACCGCCGTCCAGCCCGCGGTGGCGTGCAGCTTGCACAGCGCGCCCAGCAGGTCGCTGCGCACCGCCTCGCTCATCGAGGCCTCCAGCATCCGCTCGGCGCGCCGGGCGGCGGCCGCGACGGTGCCGTACTGGCCGACCCCGCCGTAGCGCTGGTCTATCTGCCGCAGCGAACCCATCAACACGTCGAGCGCCGCGACGTCGGAGCTGCCGACCCGGCCCGGCGGGGTCGGCGGCAGCTCGGCGAACCGGCGCAGCTCGGCGGCGAACAGGTCGGCGGAGCCGGACACGTCGACCTCCGCGCCCAGCACCAGCGAACCGGCGTAGGACAGGAAGCGGCGGCGCTTCGCCTTCTCGTCCTCCTCGACGGGCGGATCGGTGCCCTCCGCGGCCGGGTCCGGTTCCCCGGCCATGCCCATCCAGCCGCGCGGTATCCCGAGCCCGGTGGCTATCCGGGCCAGCAACTCGTAGCTGCGCACGGCGCGGCCGTTGAGCACGTCGCTGACCTCGCTCTGGGCCTGCCCGGTGAGCTGGGCGATGCGGCTCTGCGAGACGCCGTGCTCGCGCAGCACCCGGTAGACCGTGCCGATGTCGCGCACCGCCAGGGCGTCGCGGACTTCCGCGCTCCGCCAGACCGCCGGCGGAATGTCCTCTGTTGACACCAGGCCACCGTATACTGAAAGTGATCAATTGAGTGCGGAGAGTGAAAAGATCACCGGATCGGAGCGCCGGTGGACGGCAACCGGCGGTCGTTCCGCCGAATGCCACTCGAAGCAACACGAAACAACATCCCGCCATTGTGCCGCGCTGATCGTCGCCGGTAGCCTCGCCGGGCGGGGACTTCACGGGGGCGGGAAGCGAGACGCGGATGTACGCCGAGGAACGGCACTGGGCGATCTTGGAGCTGGCGCGGAAGGAAGGCCGGGTCGACGTGGCGGCGCTCGCATCGCGCTTCGACATGACCACGGAGACCGTGCGCCGCGACCTGACCGTGCTGGAGCGCCGCGGCGTGCTGCGCAGGGTGCACGGCGGCGCGATCCCCGTGGAGCGGCTGGGATTCGAGCCGAACGTGCCCGCCAGGGACTCGGTGATGACCGCCGAGAAGAACCGCATCGCGAAAGCGGCGCTGGAACTGGTGCCGGACGAGGGCGCGATCCTGCTCGACGCCGGCACCACGGTCGCGCGGATGGCGAACATCCTCCCCGTCGACCGGGAACTGACCGTGGTCACGCACTCGCCGACGACGGCGCTCACCCTCTCCGGCCGCGGCAACATCACCCTGATGCTGGTCGGCGGCAGGCTGCGCGGCCGCACGCTGGCGGCGGTGGACGGCTGGGCGCTGCACGCGCTCGGCGACATCTACGTGGACGTCGCGTTCATGGCGACCAACGGGCTGTCCCTGGAACGCGGCCTCACGACACCGGATTCGGCCGAGTCGATGGTGAAGCGGGCGGCGATCTCGGCGGCGCGGCGCACCATCGTGCTCGCCGACCACACCAAGATCGGCAACGACCACTTCGCGCGGTTCGGCGACCTCGCCGACGTGGACACGCTGATCACCGATGACGGCATCGACGAGCAGGTGGCGGAGGAGATCCGGCGCGCCCCCCCGCAGCATTCGGCATTCCGTACGCCGGGGGGCGGACCGGGAGGAACCCCGCATGGTGGCTGACCAAGGCGTGCAGAGCGGCCCGCCGGGGCGGCTGGTCGGACGTGAGCCCGAGCTCGCGCGGATCGCCGACGCTGCCCGGGCCGCGCGGGGCGGTTCGGGCCGGGCCGTCCTGCTGCGCGGGCCGGCGGGCATCGGCAAGACCGAGGTGCTGTGCAGCGCCCTGGCCGAACTCGACGGCCGCGCCACCCGCACCCTGTTCGCGCACTGCCCGGAGACCGGCACCGGTGCCTACGCGGCCGTGCGCGCGCTGCTGGCGCCGGTGCACGACCCGGAGCCGACCGGCAGCGCCCGCCTCGCACTGCCCGCCCTCTCCCCGGAGCGCACCGGGGACGGCGCCGCGACCGGCACCTACGCCGTGCTGCACGGGCTGCACTGGCTGGTCGCGGACCTCACCGGCGACGGGCCGCTGGTGCTGGCCGTCGACGACGTGCAGTGGTGCGACGAGAACTCCCTGCGGTTCCTGGCCTTCCTGCTGCGCCGCGCCGAGGAACTGCCGCTGCTGGTGCTGCTGGCCCAGCGCACCGGGGGGACCGCGCCGGGCGAGGCGCTGGGGGAGATCGCGGCGATGCCGTGGTGCGACACCGTGGACCTGCCCGCGCTGGGCGAGGGGTCGGTAGCCGAACTCCTCGACGCCGAGCTGCCCGCGCCGCCCGGCCCGGAGTTGGCCGCTCGTTGCGCCCAGGTCACCGGCGGCAACCCGTTCCTGCTCGGCAGGGTGCTGCGCCGGTTGCGGGAGGCGCCCGCGGAGGACGCCGCGGAACGGCTGGACGAGCTGCACCGCACCGTCGTGCTGCGCTCGCTGCTGGACCGGTTGTCGGAGTGCGGCGTGGCGGTGGCCCGCGCGGTCGCGACCCTGCCCGGCGAGCGGCTGGAGCTGATCGCGGCGCTGGCCGGGATCCACCAGCGGATGGCCGTCGTCGCGTTGCGCGAACTGCGGGATCGGGACCTGGTGGGGACCGGCGGCGGCATCGGGTTCGTGCACGACTTCGTCCGGCAGGCGGTGCTGGACCGCACCCCGCCCGCCGAGCTGGAACGGCTCCGGGAACGGGCCGCGATGCTGCTCAACGACGCGGGCCGACCGGCGGAGGAGGTCGCGGTGCTGCTGCTGCAGCTGCCGGGCGCGCCGCAGCCCTGGATGGCGGGGGTGCTGCGCGACGCGGCCACCCGGGCCGAGCAGCGCGGCGCGCCCGGCACGGCGGCCCGCTGCCTGGAACGGGTGCTGGTGGTGCAGGGCACCGACGTGGCGGTGCTGGCGCAGGCCGCGCGGGTGGCGGACCCGGTGACGGGGTTGCGCTACCTGGAGCGGGCGCTGGAGCTCGTCGACGATCCGCGGGCGCGGCTCCCGATCGCGGTGCAGTACGCGGTGGCGTCGCTGTCGGCGCAGAACTCGACGCGCGCCTTCGAGGTGGTCTCGGCCGCGCTGGACGAGCTGGACGCCGCGCTGGGGCCGGACCTCGGGGACGCGGACCGGACGTTGCGCACGCTGGCCGAATCGGTGCTGCTGGCCTCCGGCATGGACGAGAAGTCGACGCTGCCGCGGGTGGGGGCCCGGTTCCGCGACGTGGCGCCGCCCGCGGGCGACACCGCGGAGGAGCGCCAGCTGCTGGGGATGCTGGCTTCGCTGGGCGCGCTGCTGAACCGGCCCGCCGCGGAGGTCGCCGCGCAGGCCCGGTCGGTGCTGCGGATCAACGACGTGGAGGGCGACGGCTTCGCGCTGCTGGGGGCGTCGCTGCCGCTGTACCTGGCCGACGACAACGAGTCGGCGCTGGCGGCGCTGGACCTGCTGGTCGGGCACGCCCAGCGCTCGGGGCAGGCGTGGACGTACTGCCTGGCCACCAGCACCCGCGCGCTGGTGCACCACTGGACGGGCAACCTGGTGGAGGCGCTGGCGGACGCGCAGAGCTGCTACGACGTGCTGGAGCAGGAGTCCTGGAACGGCTCGATGACGATGCCGCAGATCGCGCTGGCGACCTCGCTGACCAGCCAGGGCGAGCCGGAGCGGGCGACGGCGGTGCTGGCGGAGATCTCCCGCGCCCGCTTCGAGGACTTCGCCTTGGAGTACCACCAGTTCCTGATGGCCCGGGCCCGCGCGCTGGAGGCCGCGGGAGATCCGGACGGCGCGCTGGAGCAGCTGTTCCGCTGCGCGCAGAGCCTGCGGGAGGCGGGCATCGACAACCCGGTGTTCGCGCCGTGGTGGTTCGACGCGGCCTGCCTGCTCGGCGACCTGGGCCGGGCGGAGGAGGGGGCGCGCGCCGCCGAGCACGGCGCGGTGCTGGCGCGGAAGTGGGGAACGCGGCGGGCGCGGGGCATGGCGCTGGCGGCGCGCGGCGCGGCGGCGGCGCGCCGCGCGGCGGTGCCGGTGCTGTCGGAGGCGGTGCGGGTGCTGTCGGCTTCGCCGGCGAAGCGGGAGCAGGCGAAGGCGGAGCACCTGCTGGGGCGGGCCCTGCTGCGCGCGGGCGAGCCGGAGGGCGCGCGCGAGCACCTGCGGTCGGCGCTGGACCTGTCGGTGCTGCACCGCGATCACCGGCAGGTGTCGGCGTCCTCGGCGGCACTGCTGGAGGCGGGCGGCCGGTTGCGGCACGGGACGGACTCGCCAGTGCACACCTTGAGCGGCAGCGAGCGGCGGGTGGCGGTCCGGGCGGCGGCGGGGGCGACGAACCGGGAGATCGCGGAGTCGTTGTTCCTCACGGTCCGGACGGTGGAGCTGCACCTGACCAGCGCCTACCGGAAGCTCGGCGTGCGGGGGCGCGCGGAGCTCCCGGCGGCGCTGGCGGTGGATCCGGAAGCCCCGGTTCCGTGAGTTCCCGTCCCGCTCCGCGGGGGGCGCGGGCAGGGCTCTTTCCCTGAATCGATCGTTCCCGACACGATCGGCCCGATCATGTCGTCTCGTGTGGAATTGTTTTGCTTTGTTTGCGAGAGAATGAGGTTGCTCACACCTTTGGGTGATACGCTCAGTGTCGTTCCGGCCCTAGCTTCATCTTTTCGAGTTAAGGGAGGTTGGTATGAGCGATCTCCTTCCTGTTGCGGTGAACGCGGCACTGCGCCGCAGACCTGCGCGGATTCGGAAAGGGGCTTCGACGCTAGTGATGATGACGGTGCGTGATGGCGAACGGGTCGACCGGCACCTGCGCTTTGGTCCGAATACTTTTCATGTTCGCCGGATTCCCATCCCGGACCCGGTGAACGGTGCGCTCGCACCATTCGGAGCGTGCTGATGGTCGCGGTCCACGACGCCCCCGGCCGAAGTTCCGCGGCGCCGCGACAGCACGAGCTGGTCGGGCGCGACGACGAGTTGCGGGTGGTCGGCGGACTCGTCGCCGACCTCGCCCGCGGCCGCTCCGGTCTGCTCACCATCAACGGCGCCCCCGGTTCCGGCCGCAGCGCCCTGCTGGAAGCGATGCTCGCCGACGCGCGCGCCGCCGGGCTCAACACGGCCGCCGCGCAGAGCTCACCGCTGGAGACCGACGTCCCCTACAGCACCGCCGCCCAGCAGATCGCCCTGCTCTGCCCGCCCGAGCAGCTCACCCGGATCAGCTCCGCGTGGGCCGAGGGCGCCGCCACCAACGCACCGATCCCGTTCCTGCGCAAGCAGATCCTGGACGTGGCGGCGCGGCGGCCGCTGCTGCTCGCCGTGGACGACCACCAGTGGATCGACCCCTGGTCGCTGGCCTGGTGCCACGCCATGCTGCGGCACCTGGACCGGGCGCCGGTCCTCATGGTGCGGACGGTGCGCGACACCGCCCCCGAGACCGACGGCGGCGCCCGCTGGGACGAGACGGTGCCGGTGCCGCCGCGACGAGTCCGGCTCGGCCCGCTCACCGTCCCGGACGTCGCCGAACTGCTGTCCCGGTACGGCCCCGCCGACCGGGACTTCGCCGCCGCCACCACGACCGAGACCGAGGGCAACCCGGCGGTGCTGCGGCTCGTGCTGGAGGAGTTCCACCGCGCGGGACTCGGCTTCGAATCCCGCCACGTCCCCCGGCTGCGGGTGCACGCCGCCGAAGCCGTCGCGCACCTGGTGGGCCGCACGCTGCGCGGACTGCCCGCCGACCACGTGGAGCTGCTGCGCGCGATCACCTTCTGCGGTGGGGAGTTCGACTTCGAGCTGGCCTGCGCGCTCGCCGGCCTGCACGGCCACGCCGCGGCCCGGGCCCGCACCTCGCTGCGGCACCTCGGGCTCATCTGCGAGTCCACCGAGGACGGCGTGCCGCGCGCGTCCAGCCCCGCCGTGGCGACCGGTGTGCTGGCCGAGATGGAACCGGCCGAGCGGGAGGAGCTGCACGGCCGCGCCGCCGAGATCGGCCACCGCGCCGCCGTCGAACCCTGCGCGCTGGCCGACATGCTGCTCAACGCACCGCAGATGCGCCGCCGCTGGGCGGTGGAGACGCTCGTCGAAGCCGCCGAGCGGCACCGCCAGGAGGGCAGGCACGAGCGCGCCACCGAACTGCTGCGCCGCGCCCTGCGCGAACCCGTGCCCGGCGACTGCAGGCAGCGGCTGCTGACCCGGCTCGCCGCGATCGAAGTGGCGCACGCCCCCGCCGCCAGCGACGGGCGGTTGCGCCAGGTGCTCACCGACGCGGTCGGCGCCGGCGACACGGCGCTGCTCGTCCAGGCCGCGGACCTGCTCGTCGCCCGCGGGGACTCGGAGACCGCGCGCCGCGAGCTCGCGACCGTCTGCGCCCGGGTGCGCAGTCCCGCGCTGGACGCGCTCGGCCTGCTGGCCGACGAACTGTGCGCGCCCGCCCCGGAACCGCTCGCCGTCCGGCTGCCGCCGGTGCCGGAGGAAGCCGCCGACCCGGCGCAGGCGGGTCTGCTGGCGTGGCGCTGCGCCCGGCTCGGCCGCCGCCCCGACCTGGTGCGCACCCTCGCGCGGGAGGCGCTCGCCGACCGCGGCCCCGAACTGCCGCTGGCCACCCGGATCGCGGCCTGCCACGCGCTGGCCTGCCGGGACGACGCGGCCGAGGCCGCGGCCGGGCTCACCGCTGTGATCTTCGACGCGGGCCGCCGCGGGGCGCGTGCCGCCGCCGCGTACGCGCTGGTGCAGCGGGCCGTGCTCGCCGCCAAGGACGACCGCTGCCCGGCGGCGGGCGCCGACCTGGCCGCGGCCGTGCGGCAGCTGCCGTTGCACTGCTGGCACCCGGCGCTGCTGCCGCACTACCTGGCCGCGCGGATCGGTGCGCTGCTGCGGCTGGAGGACGTAGCCGGCGCCGAGCGGGTGGCCGCCGCGGAGCTGCCGCTGGGTGCGGAGCGCGGCATGGGCTTCGCCTACCTGCTGCACGCCCGCGGCGAATTGCGCCTCGCGACGGGAGATCCGGCGACCGCGCTCGGCTACTTCCAGGAGTGCGGCCGGATGCTGCGCGCCAAGGAGTGGCTGAACCCGGCGGTGCTGTCCTGGCGGATGCCCGCCGCGATCGCGCAGGGCCGCCTCGGCGCGGCCCGCGCGGCGACCCGGCTCATCGGGGAGGAACTGGAGCTGGCCGAGCGCTGGGGCATGCCGGGGCTGCTGGAACCGGTGCACCGCAAGGCGTTGTCCGCCCTGGCGCTGGCCGGTTCGGGCCCGGCCGGCCCGGGAACCGCGGGTATCCCGCGGATGGGGGCGGCGCTGCGCGCCGCGCTGTCGGTGCCCGAGCGCCGGGCCGCGAGCCTCGCCGCGCGGGGTCTGTCCAACAAGGACATCGCGCAGGAACTGGGCGTGACGGTGCGGACCGTCGAGCTCCGGCTGACCAAGTCCTACCGCAAGCTCGGCATCGAAGGCCGCGCGCAGCTCCCCCCAGACCTGGCCGAGTGAGGCACGCCGGATGCTGGTCGAACGCGAGTGGGAGCTCGCCGTGCTGGAGTCCGCCGTCCGCCAGGTGGGCCGCGGGACCGGTTCGCTCGTGCTCATCAGCGGGATGCCCGGCAGCGGCCGCAGCGCGCTGCTGAGCAGGTTGCGCGAGCTCGCCACCGCGAGCGGGGCCCGGGTGCTCGGCGCGGGCGGCGCGGCCAGCGAGCGCTCGTTCCGGTTCGGGCTCGTGCGGCGGCTGCTGCACGACGTCACCGCCCCGGCCCAGGGACGGTCGCTCGCCGAGGCGCTGCCACCCGCCGACGAGGCGCGCGTCGAGGACCCGGGCGCGGTTCCGGTCGGCGTGCTGCACGCGCTGCACGCCCTGCTGGTCGGGGCGAGCGCGCGGTGCCCGCTGGTGCTGGCCGTGGACGACCTCCGGTGGGCCGACGAGGCCTCGTTGCGCTGCCTGGCCTACCTCGTCGGCCGGTTGCGGGGGATGCGGGTGCTGGTCGCGGTGGTGCTGGACCCGGATTCGGGCCGGGATCGGGGCGCGCTGGTCCGCGAGATCACCGCAGCCGCCGCGCACCGGGTGCGGCCCGGCCGGTTGTCGGTGGCCGCGACCGCGGAACTCGTCCGCGACCGGTTGTGCGCCGAGCCGGGCCCGGACGCCGACCCGGACGGGTTCGCCGCGGTGTGCCACGAGCTGACCGGCGGGCACCCGGGCGACCTGGTGAGCCTGCTGGACCAGGCCGCCGAGCAGGGGCTGCGCCCGGTGCCCGCGTCGCTGCCGATGCTGCGCGCGCTCGCCGAGGGTGATCGCAGGCGGCGGCTGGTGCGGGCCCTGTCCGGCGAGGAGTTCGCCGCCGACGTCGCCCGCGCCGTCGTCGTCCTCGGCGAGCACGCGGACCCCACGCTGGTGCAGCGGCTGTCCGGGCTGACGCCGAGCCGCTACGAGCGGGCGCTGCGGTCGCTGGAACCGTGGTTCCGGGTCCACCCGGGCCGGATCGAGGTGGCGGTGCCCGGTCAACGCGGCGAGCTGGCCGTGGAGCTGCTGGTGGACGACGTGATCGCCGCGGTCGAGGAATCCACCGCCGAGCACGACAGCACCCGGCTGCACCTGCGGGCGGCGGCCCTGCTGCACGGCCACGGCTATCCCCCGGAACCGGTGGGCGACCAGTTGCTGCTGGTGAACTCGACGCTGTCCAGCTGGGGCGTGCAGCGGTTGCGGGAAGCGGCCCACGCCGTGCTGCCGCGGTCCCCGGAGCTCGCGGCCCGCTACCTGCGGCGCGCCCTGCTGGACCTGGAATCCGGCGGGATGGGCCGGGTGCGGTTGCTCGCCGAGCTCGGCTCGGTGGAGCTGGCGTTCGACCTGCCCGCCGCGGTGCGCCACATCGGCCAGTCGGTGCCGCAGCTGCGCGAGGCGCGCGACCGCGCCCGCGTGCTGGGGCGGTTGCCGCTGACCGTGACCGGCGCGGACCCGCGGGTGGCCGAGCTGATCCGCGAGGTGGCGGCCGAGCACGGTCCCGCCGACCAGCTGGAGGGCACGGACCGGGAGCTGGCGCTGCGGCTGGAGGCGCGGACCCGCTACCTGGCGCTGGAGGACCCGGCGGCGCACGCGGCGGTCCCGGGGCGGATGGCCGAGCTCGACGCCCGCCAGTGCGCGCCCGGCCCCGCCGAGCGGGAACTGCGCGTGGTGCTGCTGGCCTCGATGGCGCTGACCGGCACGCCGCGGGCGGCGGAGGTCGCGTCGATGGCGCGGGAGCTGCTGGCCCAGGAACCGGCGAACGTCACCTCGGAGACGCACTCGGTGCTGCGCTACCTGCCGCCGATCCTGCTGGCGGCCGGCGCCCCGGAAGGCCTGGACTCGTGGCTGGCGCTGGCGGCCGACCACGCGCGCAGGCAGGGCGCCACCGCGGCGGAGGCGCTGGTCGCCGCGCAGCACAGCCTCGTGCACCTGGACTCCGGTCAGCTCGTGCAGGCCCGGCGCAGCGCGACGGCCGCCCTGGACCTGGTCGAGCCGGACACGCCGGAGTCGATGGCCGCGCCGGTGTTCGCGATGGGTGCGGTGGCCCGCAGGCTGCGGGACCGGGAACTGGCCGAGCGGGTGCTGCTGCTGCCGCATTCGCCGGACGACCTGCAGGTGGTGGCGCTGCGGCGGTTGGTGCAGAGCAACCTCGCGATGCAGGACGGCGATCCGGTGACGGCGCTGACGCACCTGCTGGACTGCGGCAGGCGCCTGGAGCAGGCCGGCTGGTTCGGCCCGGCGGCCTGCTCGTGGCGGCCCACCGCGGCGCTGCTGCGGCATCGGCTCGGCGACGTCCGGGCGGCGGTGGAGCTCGCGGAGGAGGAGTACCAGCGCGCCCGCGACTGGGGCGCCCCGACGCCGCTGGGCCGGGCGCTGCGGGTGCGCGCGGTGGTCACCGGGGGCGGTCGCCGGGTGGAGCTGCTGCGGGAAGCGGTGCAGGTGCTGCGGCCCGCGGCGGACCGGCTGGAGCTGGCGGGCGCGCTGGCCGCGCTCGGCGAGGCGCTGCGGGACCGGGCTCCGGCGGAGGCCGAGCTGGTGCTGGCCGAGAGCGCCCAGGTCGCGGCCCGCAGCGGCGCACCGCCGCACGCGACCGGCGCCCCGGGGCCCGGAGGCGGGCGCGGGAACGGCCCGTCGGAACCGGCCGCGGTGTTGACCCGGGCGGAAGAAGCGGTCGCGGAATCGGCGGCGCTGGGCCGCACCAACCAGGAGATCGCCGACGAGCTCCGGGTGAGCAGGCGAGCGGTCGAGAAGCACCTCACCGCGGCCTACCGAAAATTGGGGATCGACGGCAGGGCGGATCTCGCGAATTCACTTCTTCCGCGCGGGGCGGGCGGCTGAACGCGATTCGGCGCTGCGCCGCGTTCGCGCAGGGTGATCACGACGGTCACGCTTGGTCGCGGACCGCTACCTGCGGCAGGGCGGAATGTGGTGGGGGATTCACGTGATGTTGGTTCGTGCCCGTCCCTGTGGTGGCGGGTGGGGGCCTGAGCCGTACCCGAACCCACCCCCGCGATGTGGTTCGGTGCGGTCGTCCTGTCGTGAAATCCCTGGTGGATCGGCACCGAACCGAATCGGGCCGAACCGAACCGAACCAGCGGGCGGCTTGACCGCAGGCTTAAGGACGGCGCTGGCCCGCTGTTGACTTGGTTGGTTTTGAATCCATAGCCTTGTGGTGTCGTTGAATTCCGGTAATGCCTCCAACCGATGCCGGATCTGCGTTTCTCGCGAGCCAGAGAGGAATGGTCGAATTCTGATGACATCCAGCGGCACGATGCGAGCGCGACCCACGCCTGCCGGGGCGTCCGAAGAATCCGGTGAAGATTATCGGGACATTTACAGATCGTTGTTCGAGCAGTCCGGGATGTGCATGGCGAACCTCGATTCGAGCATGCGCGTGCTGGAGGCGAACAAGTACTTCTTCAAGCAGTTCGGGCGCGGTGCCGCCGACGTGCGGGGGCGCAGCTTCTACGACTTCCTGCACCCCAGCGTGCGCGGGAAGTTCCAATACCAGTTCGCCCGCCTCACCGAGGGCCGCAACCCGCGGTTCGTGGAGCACGCGGTCGCCGTCGGCGCGAAGGAAGCGCTGTTCGGCGGGGAGCTGACCGGCATCGCGGTGCCCGGCCGCTCCGGCCGCGTGGAGGGCGTCATGGTCGTGCTGCAGCCGGACGAGGGGCAGCGGGCCGCGATGGTCGGCGGCAAGGAGAAGCTGCTCAGCGAGGTCGACGCCCGGATCCTGGAGGGCGTCGCGGCCGGGGAGTCCACCGTGCAGCTGGCCGCGAAGCTCTACCTCAGCCGGGGCGGCGTCGAGTACCACGTGACGACGCTGCTGCGGAAGCTCAAGGTCACCAACCGCCCGGCGCTGGTCTCGAAGGGCTACTCGATGGGAATCCTCGGCGTCGGCCAGTGGCCGCCGCGGGTGCTGCCCGAGTACGTGAAGTGAGCGGCGGCCCTCCGCCGGGGTGCCGGCCCGGTGGTGGTCCGAGCTCGTTCCCGTCGATCGGCCCGCATAGCGGAGATCTTCCGGGAAAACCTTGAACTCACCGTGCGATGGTTGCCACCGGGGCGACCCCCGTGCAAGATCGATTTTTCTCCGGTGCCGGGCTCCGCGCGGAGCCGCCGACCCGGCGACCGCCTGGACCAGGGGAGGGCTGTGCGCGTGATCGTCACCGTCACGGCGAACCCCAGCCTCGACCGCACCGTGCAGGTGCGCAAACTGGTGCGCGGCGGCCTGAACCGCGCCTCCTCGATCCGCGTCGACCCGGGCGGCAAGGGCATCAACGTGGCCCGCGCTCTCGCCCAGCACGGCGTCGACGTCCGCGCGGTCGTGGCGGCGGGCGGCATCGAGGGCCAGCAGCTCGTGGCGTTGCTGGCCGGCTTGAGCATCGACGTGCTGCGGGTGCCCGCGGTGGGCCCGGTCCGCATCAACATGAGCGTCGTCGAACCCGACGCGACCGTCACCAAGTTCAACGAGCCAGGGGCGCTGCTGGACGCGGGCGACGCCCGTGCCCTGTGCGAGGCGGTGCTGCGCAGCGCGGACGGCGCGAACTGGGTGGTGATCGCGGGCAGCCTGCCGCCGGGGGTGAGCAGCGCCTACTACGCGGGGCTGATCCGGATGATCGGCTCGCTGGGCGTCCCGGTGGTGGTGGACACGAGCGGGCCCGCGCTGCACGAGGCCGTGCAGGCCCGGCCGGCGTTGGTGAAGCCCAATCTCCGGGAACTGGAGGAGACGGTAGGTCACTCGATTACAACGATCGGTGGCGTCGTCGATGCCGCCGACGAGATCCTCGAACTCGGGGCGGACACCGTGCTGGCCAGCCTCGGGGCTGATGGAGCCCTGCTGCGCGGGCACGATGGCTGCGGTTACGCCGAGGCGCCGGTGACCGCGCAGAACGCTGTCGGCGCGGGGGACGCTTTACTCGCCGGATATCTTTCCGAAGGCTGCGGAGGTCTGCCCGCCCTGGTCACCGCGGTGGCCTGGGGCGCGGCAGCGGCCTCGCTGCCGGGTAGCGCCATGCCACAACCGCACGACCTGCGCCCGGACCTGGTGCGCGTCGAGTCCCGGGTGCCCTGGGACCGGCGGCTGCACCGGGACCCCTGACGCGGGGAGGCGGTCGGCGAGGCAGAGGGACAACGGCGTCGGCGAGGTACGGAGTGACAACCATGTCAGGGACGGCCACGGAGGAATCGAGTTCTCGAGCACAGGCGCAGCGCGCCCGCGTCGTGGTGCAGCGGTTCGGCGGGCAGCTGGCCGGCATGGTCATGCCCAACATCGGCGCGTTCATCGCCTGGGGCCTGATCAGCGCGCTGTTCATCCCGGAGGGCTGGTGGCCCAACGCCCAGCTGGCGCAGCTGAAAGAACCGATGATCACGCTGCTGCTGCCGGTGCTGATCGGGTACACCGGCGGCAGGCAGGTGCACGGGCAGCGCGGCGCGGTCGTCGGCGCGGTCGCCACCATCGGCATCGCGATCGGGGCCGAGATCCCGATGTTCCTGGGCGCGATGATCGTCGGCCCGCTCGCGGGCTGGGTGCTGAGATGGTTCGACCGCTCGGTGGGCAAACGGGTGCCTCCGGCGTTCAAGATGCTGGTGGACAACTTCGCGGCCGGGATCATCGGCGGGCTCTTCGCCATCGCCGGGCTGCTGGCGATCGGTCCCGCCATCGAGAGCGTGACCATCGCGCTCGGCCACGGCGTGCAGGCGCTGCTGGACCTGCACCTGCTGCCGCTGGTGGCGATCATCGTGGAACCGGCGAAGGTGCTGTTCCTCAACAACGCCGTCAACCACGGCGTGCTCGGGCCGCTGGGCGTGTCCGAGTCGCTGGACCACGGCAAGGCCATCGAGTTCCTGGTCGAGCCGAACCCGGGACCGGGCTTCGGGGTGCTGCTGGCGATCACCGTGTTCGGGCCGCCCGCGATGCGCGCGACCGCGCCCGGCGCGCTGGTCATCCAGTTCCTCGGCGGCATCCACGAGATCTACTTCCCGTACGTGCTGGCCGCGCCGCGGCTGCTGCTGGCGACGATCTCCGGCAGCGCGGCGGGGCTGTTCGTCTTCAGCATCACCGGTGCGGGCCTGGTCGCCACGCCGTCGCCGGGCAGCGTGGTCGCGCTGCTGGCGGTGACCCCGAAGGGCGGCTACGTCGGCGTGATCGCCGGGATCGCCGCGTCGGCGGTGGTGGCGTTCGTGGTCGCCTCGCTGGTGCTGAAGCTGTGGCGACGACCCGACGAGGTCGAGACCGGTGGAGCGGTCCGATGAGCCGCGGGTCGGCGGCCTCCCGCTGGTGGCGCGCGATCGGCTTCGCCCAGCGCCGGGTGCTCGGATCGCACGACGAACTGCGGGAGGAACCGGTGCCGCCGAGCGAGGTCGAGAGCGCGCGGCAGGCAGGAGAGGAGCGCTCGATGGGCACGATCAACGGGTCGGCGGTGCGCAAGGTCGTCATCGCCTGCGACGCGGGCATGGGCAGCAGCGCCATGGTCGCCGCCCAGCTGGCGGGCAGGCTCAAGCCGTACGACGTGAAGGTCTCGCACGCCTCGGTCACCGAGATCCCGCCGGACGCGGATCTGGTGCTGTGCCAGGAAACGCTGCTGGAGCGGGCGCGGCGGGAGGACACCGGTTCGGCGGTGATCCTCGGGTTCCGCAGCTTCCTCGGCGACCCGGTGTTCGACGAGGTCGAGCAGGCCGTCCGGGAAGGTGAACCCCTTGGTGGTTGAGGCGGGCCCGCCCCGGCCGCTGGCGGTGCGGCTCGCCCCCCCCGCCGCGGGATTCGCGGACGCCATCGACCAGTGCGGCCGCCTGCTGGTGGAGACCGGCGCGGTCGAGGAACCCTACGTCGCCGCGATGCACGAGCGGGAGCGGTCGCTGACGACCCACCTCGGCGAGGGCGTCGCGATCCCGCACGGCACCACCGAATCGCGCCGCGTCGTGCGGCGCAGCGCCCTGGTGGTGGTGCAGTTCCCCGGCGGGGTGCGGTGGAGCGACGGCGGCGAGGTGAGCCTGTGCGTGGCGATCGCCGCGGGAGCCCGGCGCGCCGACGGTTCGCCGGACGCGGCGGGCGCGCAGCACTTGGGCGTGCTGTCGGCCCTGGCCACGGTCCTGATGGATCCGGTGCGGGCGCGTGAGCTGCGCGAAGCACCGGACGAGGCGACGGTCGACCGGCTGTTGCGGTCCGTTGAGGAGGACAGGTGAAGGTCGCACGTTTCTACGCCCCGGGTGACATCCGCATCGAGCAGGCCCCGGAACCGGAACCCGGCCCGGGCGAACTGAAGCTGCGGGTCCGCAACTGCTCCACCTGCGGAACCGATCTGAAGATCATGCGGCACGGGCACCACCACATCGACCCGCCACGGGTCATCGGCCACGAGATCGCCGGGGAGGTGGTCGGCATCGGCGACGGCGCCAGTGGTTTCGCCGAGGGCGACCGGGTGCAGGTGATCGCGGCGATTCCCTGCGGCGAGTGCGGCTACTGCGAGCGCGGCAGGCAGACGGTGTGCCCGAACCAGCGCTCGATGGGCTACCACTTCGACGGCGGTTTCGCCGAATTCCTCACCGTCCCCGAGCAGGTGCTGCGGGTGGACGGGGTGAACCTGCTGCCCGGCGGGGTCGACTTCGCGGCCGCGTCGGTCGCCGAACCGCTCGCCTGCGTCCTCAACGGCCAGGAGCTCGCCCGGGTCGGCCCGGGGGACGTGGTCGTGGTCGTCGGCTCCGGCCCGATCGGCTGCCTGCACACCCGGCTGGCGCGGGCCCGCGGCGCGGCCGCGGTGTACCTGGTGGAGCTCAACGCCGCCCGGCTGGAGCAGGCGGCCGAGCTGGTGGGCCCGGATGCCGCGATCCTCGCCTCCGCCACCGATCCGGTCGCGGAGGTGCTGCGCCGCACCGGCGGTGTCGGCGCCGACGTGGTGATCACCGCGGCCGCTTCCGGCGAAGCGCAGGAGCAGGCGCTGCGGATGGCCGCGCGCGGCGGCCGGATCAGTTTTTTCGGCGGTTTGCCCAAGGATTCGCCGATCATCGACTGCGATTCGAACGCGGTGCACTACCGTGAGTTGACCATCGTCGGTGCCAACGGCTCCACCCCGGAGCACAACCGGCGGGCGCTGCGGCTGATCGCCTCCGGTGACGTCCCGGTGCACGACCTGATCACCCACCGGTTGCCGCTGGACGGGGTGCTGGAAGCGATCCGCACGGTCAGCACGGGCGACGCGATCAAGGTGACCATCGAGCAGTGACGGTGCCGGAACCCGCCTCGCGACGTGCGGCGGGCCCCGGGGCGCAACGGAGGAGTGCCGCGTGGTGCTGCGGGAACGGGAGAACGAGACCGAGCTGCTGAGCGCCGCGCTGGACCGGGCGAGCGAGGGCGGCGGTGCCCTGCTGGCGTTCTCCGGACCCTTCGGCATCGGCCGCTCCGCGGTGCTGGCGGGGGCGGGGGGCCCCCCCCCCGCCCGCGGGCGCCGGGGGGGGGGGGGGGGGGGGGGCCCCCCCCGCCCCCGGCCCCCCCGCCGGCGGGGGGGGGGCGGGGGCGGGGGGGGGGGGGGGGGGGTGGGGGGGGGGGGGCGGCGCGGGGGGGGCCCCCCCCCCCGGGCCCCCCCGGGGGGGGGGGGGGGGGGGGGGGGGGGGCGCCCCCCGCCCGGGACCGGGGCGCCCGGGTGCTGCGGGCGCTGGCGACCACCGCGGAGCGCGACATCCCGTTCGGCGTGCTGAGCCAGTTCTCCTGCTGCGCCACCGATTCCGAGACCGGGCCGGACTTCGGCACGATGCGCGGCGGGCTGCTCGCCTCGCCCGACCCGGTGCTGCTGGTGGTGGACGACCTGCAGCGCGCGGACGTGGAATCGCTGCGCTGGCTGGACCGGTTGTGCGCCGCCGTCGCGGATTCCGCGGTGCTGGTGGTCGTCGCGCACCGGGACGGGGAGCAGGCCGCCGATCCGGAGACATTCCAGCGGTTGCTGGGCCGCGCCGCGCGGCGCGGTGAACTCCGGCCGCTGAGCCCCGGCGGGGTGGCCGCCGTGGTGCGGGACGTGTTCGGCGTGCCCGGCGACGAGCGGTTCACCGCCGCCTGCCACCGGGCGTCGCACGGCAGGCCGTTCCTGCTCAACGCGATCGCGCACGGCCTGCGCGACAGCGGCAGGCGCCCGCAGGAGTCCGATGTGGACGCCGTGTGGTCGTTGCGGCCCTCCGTGGTGGCCGAGCGGGCCGGCGCGGTGCTGCGCCCGCAGCCGGAACCGGTGCTGGCCGCCGCCCGAGCGGTGGCGCTGCTCGACTGTGCCGAGCCGGACCAGCTCGCCGACCTGGCCGGGCTGGCCCCCGCCGAGTGCGCCGCGGCGCTCGCCGCCCTCGCCGCGCTCGGCGTCCTCGTCGAACCGGCGCGGCCCCGCTTCGCGCACCCGGTGATCCGCGAGGTCGTGGAGAACACCCTGGAACCACCGGAACTCGCCGAGTGGCACCGCAGAGCGGCGCGGCTGCTGCAGCGGGCCGACCGGCCCGCCGAAGCGGTCGCCGAACACCTGCTGGCCTCGGACGCGACCCAGGGCGAGTGGACCACCGGGGTGCTGCACGCCGCGGGCCGGCGGGCCCTGGACCGCGGCGACGTGGCCACCGCCATCCGCTGCCTGCGCCGCGCGCTGCTGGCCTGCCCCACCGCGGGCACCGAGCGGTCCGTGCTGCTCGCCGACCTCGCCGAGGCGGAGCGCTCCGGGGCACCGGTCGCCTCGATGCGGCACCTGTCGCAGGCGCTGCCCAAGTTCGACTCGGACCGGCGGCGAGCCGAGGCGCTCGCCGACGTGCCGCCGATGCTGCTGGCGGTGGCACCGCTGTCGCTGCTCGCCGAACTGGAGGACTTCCGCGCGCGGGAGGAGCTGGATCCGGCCGTGCTGCGGGCCATCGACACCCGCATCCGCCTCGCCCGGCTCGGCGATCCCGCCTGGTGCGCCGACACCCGCGAGCTGTTCGACTCCCTCGTCCCCGGCGAGCACGTCGACCCGGAGCGGATCTCGGTGCTGCTGTACTCGGCGACGCTCACCGGCGGCGACGCCGAATCGGTGCTGCCGTGGGCGAAGCGGGCCGTCGCCGGGGAGCACGGGCCGGGCGCCGCGTTCGGCGCGGTGGCGCTGGCGGCGCGGACCCTCGCGGCCTGCGACGAGGTGCGGGCCGCGGAGCAGTGGCTGGCGGAGGTGACCGCGGCGCTCGGCGCGCGCGGCGACCGCGCCGCGGAACGCCTCATCGTCGACGCCGAACGGGCGTTCACCGTGGTCCGCTCCTGCCGCTACCCGGAGGCGGTGGCGCTGGCGGAGAGCGCGCTGCGCCGTTGCGACCCGGGGCTGATCCCGGTGGTGGAGCGGTGCTTCGAGGTGCTGTCCGTCGCCGTGCTCGACTCGGCCGACACCGGTTCCGCGGCGCGGGCGCTGGGGCGCCACCACGAGTGGGACCACGCGGTGCAGCCGTGGGTGCGGGAGCTGCGCGACGCCGCGCTCGCCGTCAGCGTGCGCGACACCGTCGGCGGGCTCGAACACCTGCTGGAGTGCGGGCGGGAGCGGGACCGGCTCGGCTGGTCCAACCCGTGCCTGCTGCCGTGGCGCGGCTGGGCGGCGCTGCTGTACCACCGCGTGCAGCGGCCCGGCCCGGCCGCCGAGCTGATCGCCGAGGAGTACCGGCGGGCGGTGGCCTGGGGCGCGCCCAGCGGGGTCGGTCGCGCGCTGCGCGTGTGGGGCGCGATCACCGAGGGGGAGCCGGGCGTGGAGCTGCTGCGCCGGGCCGTCGAAGCGCTCGACGGCCGCGGTCCGGCCGGCACGGTGGAACTCGCCAAGGCGCACCTGATGCTGGGGCGCAGGCTGCTGTGCTCCGACCGGGCGGAGGCCGCCGCCCGGTTGAACGAGGGCGACGAGCTCGCCGCCGCCTGCGGGGTCCCGCGGCTGCGCGCCGCCGAGGAGATCGCGGCCGAAGGCGGTGGGGCGCAGGCGGAACTGACCCGCGCCGAACTGCGCATCGCGCGGCTGGTGGCGGGCGGGCTCGGCAACCAGCAGGTGGCCACCGAGCTGGGGGTGAGCTCCCGGGCCGTCGAGAAGCACCTCACCAAGGTCTACCGCAAGCTCGGCGTCACCGGCAGAGCAGGACTGGCCGACCTGGCCGACTCCCTGGACCCGGCCTGATTCCTCCTGGTCCTCTTGCGCGGGTGGCGGAACCTCAGCGGGATTCTCGCTGCGGGATCGTGGTCACCGGTGGCTCCGCCACGGGCGACGACGCCGTCCTCGCGAGAATCCCGCTGAGAACCCGCGGCGGTGCCGGTGCCTCAGGTGGTCGCCGCTCAGCGGCTTCGCCGCTGACAGGACAACGGCGTGGACGCGGGTGAGAGCGTGGATCTGCGGTCCGGCGAGTGGCGGGTTCGTCCGGGCACGTCGGGCGGGTCACTCGCCTGGTGGGATTCGCAGGGTGAGTTCCGCTGCGAGTTCTGCGTTGACCTGGGCTGCGTGCTCGACGAGGTAGAAGTGGCCGCCGCGGAAGCCGCGCAGCCGGAACGCGCCGGAGGTGTGCTCCTTCCAGCGCAACGATTCGTCTACCGTGGACTTCGGGTCGTCGTCGCCGATGAGCACCGAGATCGGGCAGGACACCACCCGGTCCGGCCGCGGCGGGTAGGTCTCCACCGCGCGGTAGTCGTTGCGGATCGCGGGCAGCGACATGCGCACCACGTCCTCGTCGTCCAGCGCCGACTCCGCCCCGTTCAACGCGCGCACGTCCGCCAGCAGGCCCTCGTCGTCGAGCAGGTGCACCCGCTCGTCCCGCACCGTGCCCGGGGCGCGGCGCCCCGAGACGACCAGCGACCGCGGCGGCCGGCCCGCGCCGCGCTCCAGCCGGTGCGCCACCTCGAAGCCGAGCAGCGCGCCCATGCTGTGCCCGAAGAACACCGTCGGCAGCTCCGGTTCCGCCGCCAGCACCGCCGTGATCGCCTCCGCGTACTCGTCGATGCCGCCGAGCAGCGGTTCGCGGTGCCGGTCCTGCCTGCCCGGGTACTGCAGCACGACGACGTCGGCGCCGGGGGAGTGGGCGGCCGAGACCGGCCGGTAGAAGCTGGCCGAGCCGCCCGCGTGCGGGAAGCACGCCAGCCGGACCGGTGCGGCCGGTGCGGGGTGGTAGCGGCGCAGCCACTTGCCGGGGTCGAGATCGGTCACGGCTCCTCCTCCGAGCGCTGGACCTCCGCGGCGGGCGGCGCCCGCGCGGCCAGTACAGCACCGCGCGGTGCGGAGAACCCCTAGTCCGGATTCCGCGCCACGACCGAGAACTCGGCGAATCCCTAGGGTGTGCCGCTTTCCTTTGACACCGCCGACGATCGGCTGCCAGCGTCGGATCCGGCCCGATCCGGGGGCTCCCGGCAGGCGCCGATCCGACCTCTGCCGGTGCCCGGTGCGCCACCGCGCGCGTTCCCGTGCCGCCCACGCGGTCGGCACGGGCGCTGTCGGCATCAGGTGGTGGAAGGGGAAGCACATGTCCAGGCGAGCGCTGATCACCGGGATCACCGGGCAGGACGGTTCCTACCTGGCCGAGCACCTGCTCGCGCAGGGGTACCAGGTGTGGGGCCTGATCCGGGGGCAGGCGAACCCGCGCAAGTCCCGGCTGAGCAGGCTGGCCACCGATCTGTCCTTCGTGGACGGTGATCTGATGGACCAGGGCAGTCTGGTCTCGGCGGTGGACCTGGTGCAACCGCACGAGGTCTACAACCTGGGCGCCATCTCGTTCGTGCCGATGTCCTGGCAGCAGGCGGAACTCGTCACCGAGGTGAACGGGATGGGCGTGCTGCGGATGCTGGAGGCGATCCGCATCGTCAGCGGCCTGCACGGTTCCGGCGGTTCCGGCGGGGAACGCATCCGGTTCTACCAGGCGTCGTCCTCCGAGATGTTCGGCAAGGTCGCCGAGACGCCGCAGAGCGAGCGCACCACCTTCCACCCGCGCAGCCCGTACGGCGTCGCCAAGACCTATGGGCACTACATCACGCAGAACTACCGCGAGTCCTACGGCGTGTGGGGCGTGTCCGGCATCCTGTTCAACCACGAATCCCCGCGCCGCGGCGCGGAATTCGTCACCCGCAAGATCTCGCTGGCCGTCGCGCAGATCAAACTCGGCCTGCAGGACAAGCTCTACCTCGGCAACCTGGACGCGGTGCGGGACTGGGGTTTCGCCGGGGACTACGTGCGCGCGATGCACCTGATGCTCCAGCAGGACGAGCCCTCCGACTACGTGGTCGGTACCGGTCGGATGCACTCGGTGCGGGACGCGGTGCGCATCGCGTTCGACGCGGCGGGACTGCACTGGGAGGACCACGTCGAGATCGATCCGACGCTGGTGCGCCCCGCCGAGGTCGAGACGCTGTGCGCCGATTCCGGGCGGGCGCGCCGGGAACTGGACTGGGAACCGAGCGTCGACTTCACCGAGCTGATGACGATGATGGTCGAGGCCGACCTGCGGCAGGCCTCCCGCGAGCGCGACTACGCCGAGGTGCTCTCCGCGTCCAGCTGGTGACGCCCTCCGGGCGGACGGTGGCCGTTCGCCCTTCCAGGACTGGGGAATTCCCGGGCGGGTGCTGGTGAGACTGAGCTCCGTCCGGTCGACGCAGGTGGGGTGGAGATGGACAACGAGCAGAAGCTCCGGGACTACCTGAAGCGCGCGAGCGCGGACCTGAAGCGGTCCCGGGCGCGCGTGCAGGAGCTGGAGGACGCGGCCCGCGAGCCCATCGCCATCGTCGGCATGAGCTGCCGCTACCCCGGCGACGTGACCGGTCCCGAGGACCTGTGGCGGCTGGTCGCCGAGGGCCGCGACGGCATCACCGGGTTCCCCGCCGACCGGGGCTGGGAGCTCGCCGACGCCGACACGGCCACCCGCTCCGGCGGATTCCTGCACGACGCGGCCGAATTCGACGCGGACTTCTTCGGCATCTCCCCGCGCGAGGCGCTGGCGATGGACCCGCAGCAGCGGGTGCTGCTGGAAGCCACCTGGGAGGCGTTCGAGCACGCGGGCGTCGACCCGGCGGCGGTGCGGGGCAGCCGCACCGGCGTGTTCATGGGTGCGATGGCGCAGGACTACCGGGTCGGCGCGGCCGACGACGTGGACGGGTTCCGGCTGACCGGCAACAGCGGCAGCGTGCTCTCCGGCAGGCTCGCCTACACCTTCGGCGCGGTGGGGCCGGCCGTCACGGTGGACACCGCCTGCTCGTCCTCGCTGGTGGCGCTGCACCTGGCGGCGCACTCGCTGCGCGCGGGGGAGTGCTCGCTGGCGCTGGCGGGCGGGGTCACCGTGATGTCCGGACCGGCGACGTTCCTGGAGTTCTCCCGGCAGGGCGGGTTGTCCGCGGACGGCCGCTGCCGCTCGTTCGCCGATGCGGCGGACGGGACCGGCTGGGGCGAGGGCGTCGGCGTGCTGGTCCTGGAGCGGCTCTCCGACGCGCGGCGCCACGGGCACGAAGTGCTCGCGGTGGTGCGCGGCAGCGCGGTGAACCAGGACGGCGCGTCCAACGGGCTGACCGCGCCGAACGGGCCTTCGCAGCAGCGCGTCATCCAGCAGGCGCTGGTGAACGCGCGGCTGTCCCCGTCCGAAGTGGACGTCGTGGAGGCGCACGGCACCGGTACCGCGCTCGGTGACCCGGTCGAGGCGCAGGCGCTGCTGGCGACCTACGGGCAGGACCGGGAGCACCCGCTGCTGCTGGGTTCGATCAAGTCGAACCTCGGGCACACCCAGGCCGCGGCCGGGGTCGCCGGGGTCATCAAGGTGGTGCAGGCGATGCGGCACGGCCTGCTGCCGCGGACCCTGCACGTGGACGAGCCGTCCACGCACGTCGACTGGAACTCCGGGCAGGTGCGGCTGCTCACCGGCGCCGAACCCTGGCCGGTCGCCGACCGGCCGCGCCGCGCGGGCGTGTCCTCGTTCGGCATCAGCGGCACCAACGCGCACACCATCATCGAGCAGGCGCCCGAACCGGAGCCGGTGGCCGAGCCGGTGGAACCCGGGACGATCCCGGTGCTGCTGTCGGCGAAGACGGCGGCGGGACTGCGCGAGCAGGCCACCCGCCTGCTGTCCACCGTGGACACCGACGGGCCGCGGCCGCTGGACGTCGGCTTCACCACCGCCGCCCGCGGCGGACTGGAGCACCGCGCGGTGCTCACCGCGACCGACGAGGAGGAGCTGCGCGCGGGCCTGCGCGCCCTCGCCGCCGACGAGGACGCCCCGGCGCTCGTGCGCGGATCCTCCCGTGCCGCGGGGAAGACGGCGTTCCTGTTCACCGGGCAGGGCGGGCAGCGGCTCGGCGCGGGCCGCGAACTGCACGCGCGGTTCCCGGCGTTCGCCACCGCCTTCGACGAGGTGGTGACCGCCCTCGACCGGCACCTGGACCGGCCGCTGCGGGAGGTGCTGTTCGCCGAACCCGACAGCCCCGAGGCCGCGCTGCTGGACGAGACCGGCTACGCCCAGCCCGCGCTGTTCGCCGTCGAAGTGGCGCTGCACCGGCTCGCCGAGTCGTGGGGGCTGCGGCCCGACCACCTCGCCGGGCACTCCGTCGGCGAGATCGCCGCCGCGCACGTGGCGGGCGTGTTCACGCTCGACGACGCGGCCGCGCTGGTGTGCGCGCGGGGCCGGTTGATGCAGGCGCTGCCCGCCGGTGGCGCGATGATCTCGGTGCGGGCCACCGAGGACGAAGTGCTCCCGCTGCTCACCGGACGGGTGTCGCTGGCCGCGATCAACGGGCCCGAGTCGGTGGTCGTCTCCGGGGACGCCGCCGAAGCCGAGGCGATCGCCGCGCACTTCGCCGAGCTGGGGCGCCGCACCACGCGGTTGCCGGTGAGCCACGCGTTCCACTCGCCGCTGGTGGAGCCGATGCTCGAGGAGTTCCGCGCCGTCGTCGCCGGGCTCTCGCCGCGCGAACCGCTGCTGCCGCTGGTGTCCACCGCCACCGGCGAGTCCGCGACCGCCCGCGACCTCGCCTCCCCCGACCACTGGGTGGAGCACGCGCGCCGCCCGGTGCGGTTCGGCGCCGCCGTCCGCCGCCTCGGCGAACTCGGGGTGCGGACCTTCGCCGAACTCGGCCCGGACGCGGTGCTCAGCGCGCTCGTTCCGGCGAACCTCGACCACGAGGCGCTGGTGGTCCCGCTGCTGCGCGGTGACCGGTCCGAGACCACCGCCGTCGCGCAGGCGCTCGCCGCCCTGCACGCCCACGGTGCCTCCCCGGACTGGCCCGAGTTCTTCGCCGGCACCGGCGCCCGCCGCGTCGCGCTGCCCGGCTACCCGTTCCAGCGCCGCCGGTTCTGGCCGAGGAGCACCGGCGACGGTGACGTGCGCGCGGCCGGACTCGGCGCCGCGCACCACCCGCTGCTGGCGGCGGCGGTGTCGCTGGCGAACTCGGACGGGGTGCTGCTCACCGGCAGGTTGTCGGTGCGCTCGCACCCGTGGCTGGCCGAGCACGCGGTCGGCGGCGAGATCCTGCTGCCCGGCACCGCGTTCGTCGAGCTGGCGCTGCGCGCCGGGGACGAAGCGGGCTGCGACCGGGTGCGGGAGCTGACGCTGGCCGCGCCGCTGGTGCTGCCCGAGCAGGGCGCGGTGCAGGTGCAGGTGTGGCTCGGCGGCCCCGACGACACCGGGAGCCGGGAGCTGAGCCTCTATTCCCGCCCCGACGGCACCGAGGAGCAGCCGTGGACGCGGCACGCCACCGGCGTGCTCGACACCGCGCGCGGCACCCCGGCGGACTTCGGCCCGGAGTGGCCGCCCGCCGGGTCGCGACCCGTGGACCTCGACGGGCTCTACGAGCGGTTCGCCGCGGCCGGATTGGACTACGGTCCCGCCTTCCGCGGCCTGCGCGCGGCCTGGCGGCGCGGCGACGAGGTGTTCGCCGAGGTGGAGCTGCCCGTGGCCGCCGCCGAAGCCGAGGCGTTCGGGGTGCACCCGGCGCTGCTGGACGCCGCGCTGCACGCCGCCGCCGGGGCCGGTGACGCCGCGGAACCGGCGCTGCCGTTCGCCTGGGAGGGCGTCACCCTGCACGCCACCGGCGCGACCGCGGCCCGGGTGCGGCTGGCACCCGCCGGGCCGGACGCGGTCGCGGTGTCGGTGGCCGACCCGGCCGGGGAACCGGTGGCCGAGGTGGAATCGCTGGTGCTGCGCCCGCTCGGAGCCCGCAGGCCCGCCGCCGCCCGGGACGCGCTGTTCCGGCTGGACTGGACGCCGATCGCGGCCACCGCCGATCCGGGCTCGGTGGCGGTGCTCCCGCCCGTCGGCGAGGTGCCCTGGGGCGCGCCGCCGGTCGGCGCGGTCGAGGTGGCGGGCCTGGACGCGGTGCCCGCGGGCACCGAGGTCGTCGTGCTGCCGGTGCGCTCGCCCGCGGCGGCACCCGAGCAGGTGCACGCGTGCACCGCCCGCGTGCTCGAACAGGCCCAGCGGGTGCTCGACGCCGACGTCGCGGCCCGGCTGGTGGTCGTCACCCGCGGCGTCCGCGACGGCGCCGACCTGGCCGCCGCCGCGGTGTGGGGCCTGGTCCGCACCGCGCAGACCGAGCACCCCGGCCGGTTCGGGCTGGTCGACCTCGACACCGCCGCCGCGGCGCAGCTGCCCGCGGCGCTCGCGCTCGCCGACGAACCCCAGCTGTCCATCGTGGACGGACGGCTGCACGCGGCGCGGCTGGCCCGCGCCCCGATCTCCGCCGACGCCGCACCGGAACGCGACCCGGACGGCACCGTGCTCATCACCGGCGGCACCGGCGGGCTCGGCGCCCTGTTCGCCCGCCACCTCGTCGCCGAGCACGGCGTGCGGCACCTGCTGCTGACCAGCCGCCGCGGCCCGGACGCCGACGGCGTGGACCGGCTCGTCGCCGACCTCGCCGAGCACGGCGCCCAGGTGCGCGTCGCCGCCTGCGACGCCGCCGACCGGGACGCCCTCGCCGCGCTGCTCGCCGAGATCCCCGCCGCGCACCCGCTGACCTCGGTGCTGCACGCCGCCGGGGTGCTCGACGACGCGTTGCTCGACGCGCTCACCCCGGAACGGCTCGCGGCCGTGCTGCGGCCGAAGGTCGACGCCGCCTGGAACCTGCACGAGCTGACCCGGGACCACCCGCTCGCCGAGTTCACCACCTTCTCCTCGCTGGCCGGCGTCGTCGGCGCCGCGGGGCAGGCGAACTACTCGGCCGCCAACGCCTACCTGGACGCGCTCGCCGCGCACCGCCGCGCCGCCGGGCTCCCGGCGACCTCGCTGGCCTGGGGCCCGTGGGCGTCCACCGGGGGCATGACCGGGGAGCTGGCCGAGGCCGAGCTGCGCCGGCTCACCGCCACCGGCACCCCGCCGCTGGAACCCGCGCAGGGGATCGCGCTGTTCGACGCGGCCACCGCCAGCGGGGAAGCGGTGCTCGCCCCGGTGCGGCTGGACCTCGCGGTGCTGCGTTCCCGCGGTGAGGTCCCCGCCTTCCTGCGCGGCCTGATCCGCACCCCGGCCCGGCGGGCCGCCACCGGCTCCGCCGAGTCGGCCGGGCTCGCGCGGCGGCTCGGCGCGCTGGGAGCGGCCGACCGCGCCGCGGCGGTGCTGGAGCTGGTGCGCAACCAGGTCGCCGCCGTGCTCGGGCACACCGCGGCGTCCGATGTGGACCCGGACCGCGCGTTCCAGGAACTCGGGTTCGACTCGCTGACCGCCGTGGAGCTGCGCAACCGGCTGGCCACCGCCACCGGGCTGCGCACCTCGGCGACCGCCGTGTTCGACCACCCGACGGCGCGGGCGCTGGCCGCGCACGTGCGCACCGAACTGCTCGGCGAGGACGACGCCGCCACCGGCGAGGCCGACGCGGTCGCGGTGTCCGGCGATCCCATCGCGATCGTCGGCATGGCCTGCCGCTACCCGGGCGGGGTGACCTCGCCGGACGAGCTGTGGCGGCTGGTGTCCGAGGGCACCGACGCGATCAGCGGGCTCCCGGTGGACCGCGGCTGGGACCTGGACGCTCTCTACGACCCGGACCCGGACCACTCCGGTACCTCCTACGCCCGCTCCGGCGGGTTCCTGCACGACGCGGCCGAATTCGACCCGGGTTTCTTCGGGATGAGCCCGCGCGAGGCGATCTCCACCGACCCGCAGCAGCGGCTGCTGCTGGAGACCTCCTGGTCCGCGATCGAACAGGCCGGGATCGACCCGGCCGCGCTGCGCGGCAGCCGGACCGGTGTGTTCGCCGGGGTGATGTACAACGACTACGGCGCGGTGCTCGCCGGCGGCGACTTCGAAGGGCACCAGGGCAGCGGGACCTCGCCGAGCGTCGCCTCCGGGCGGGTGTCCTACGCGCTGGGCCTGGAAGGACCGGCGGTCACGGTGGACACCGCCTGCTCGTCCTCGCTGGTGGCGATGCACTGGGCGATGCAGGCGCTGCGGGCGGGGGAGTGCTCGCTGGCGCTGGCGGGCGGCGTGACGGTGATGTCCACCCCGGCGGCGCTGATCGAGTTCTCCCGGCAGCGCGGACTGTCCCCGGACGGGCGGTGCAAGGCGTTCTCCGCCGACGCGGACGGCGTCGGCTGGGCGGAGGGCGTCGGCATCGTCGTGCTGGAGCGGCTCTCCGACGCGCGGCGCCACGGGCACGAGGTGCTCGCGGTGGTGCGCGGCAGCGCCGTCAACCAGGACGGCGCCTCGAACGGGCTGACCGCACCGAACGGGCCCGCGCAGCAGCGGGTGATCCGGCAGGCCCTCGCCGCGGCCGATCTGTCCACTTCGGACATCGATCTCGTCGAGGCGCACGGCACCGGCACCTCGCTCGGCGACCCGATCGAAGCGCAGGCGCTGCTGGCCACCTACGGGCAGGACCGCGCGGAGCCGCTGCGGCTCGGGTCGATCAAGTCGAACCTCGGGCACACCCAGGCCGCCGCCGGTGTCGCGGGCGTGATCAAGGTGGTGCAGGCCATGCGGCACGGCGTGCTGCCCCGCACCCTGCACGCCGAGACGCCTTCCACCCACGTGGACTGGGCGGACGGCGCGGTGGAACTGCTCACCGCCGACGTCCCCTGGCCGGAGACCGGGCGGCCCCGCCGCGCCGCCGTGTCCGCGTTCGGCATCAGCGGCACCAACGCGCACCTCGTGCTGGAACGGCCCGAGCCCGCGGCCGACCCGGAACCCGGGGCCGCTTCGGGACCCGGGGTCGCTCCGGAACCCGACGGCGCCCCGGAAGTCGCGGGCACCCCGGAACTCGCGGACGGGACCGAGGTGCCGGTGGCCTGGCCGCTGTCCGGCAAGACCCGCGCCGCGCTGCGCTCCCAGGCCGCCCGGCTCGTCACCTTCCTCGACGAGCACCCCGGCCACCGGCCCGCCGACGTCGCGCGCTCGCTGGCCACCACCCGCACCGCGTTCCCGCAGCGCGCCGTCGTGCTCGGCACCGGCCGGGATGCGCTGCTCGACTCGCTGCGCGCCCTCGCCGCCGACCGCCCCGACCCCGGGATCGTGACCGGGGAGGCCGGGGAGCCGGGCGGGCTCACCGCGCTGTTCACCGGCCAGGGCAGCCAGCGCGCCGGGATGGGCGCCGAACTGCACGGGCGGTACCCCGAGTTCGCCACCGCGCTCGACGAGGTGCTCGGGCACTTCGACCCCGCGGTGCGCGAGCTGCTGCTGGCCCGCGCCGCCGACCTGGACGACACCGCCGACCTGGACGACACCGGCTACGCCCAGCCCGCGCTGTTCGCCCTCGAAGTGGCGCTGTACCGGCTCGTCGAGGCCCGCGGCGCGGTGCCCGACCGGCTCGCCGGGCACTCCGTCGGCGAGCTCGCCGCCGCCCACGTCGCCGGGGTGCTGTCGCTGCCCGACGCGTGCGCCCTGGTCGCCGCCCGCGCCCGCCTGATGGCGGCGCTGCCGCCCGGCGGCGCGATGATCTCGTTGCGCGCCACCGAGGACGAGGTGGCGCCGCTGCTCACCGAGCGGATCGCGATCGCCGCCGTGAACGGCCCGGCCTCCGTGGTCATCTCCGGCGACGAGGCCGAAGCGGTGGCGCTCGCCGAGCGGTTCGCCGACCGCGGCACCAAGCGGCTCAGCGTCAGCCACGCGTTCCACTCGCCGCTGGTCGACCCGATGCTCGACGAATTCCGGCAGGTCGCCGAAGGACTCGACTACCGGGCCGCGCGGATCCCGCTGATCTCCGGCGTCACCGGCGAGCTCGCCGGGGACGAGGTGCGCACCCCCGAGCACTGGGTGCGGCACGCCCGCGCCACCGTCCGGTTCGCCGACGCGGTCCGCACCGCCGCCGACGCGGGCACCCGCACCTACCTGGAACTGGGCCCGGACGGGGTGCTGTCCGCGATGGCGCAGGACGTGCTCGGCGACGACGCCGAGTTCGTGCCCGCGCTGCGTGCCGACCGCGGCGAGGACCTGTCGGTGACCACCGCGCTGGCCCGGCTGCACGTCCGCGGCACCCCGGTCGACCTGGCCGCCGCGCACCCCGGCGCGCGCCGCGTCGCCCTGCCCACCTACGCGTTCCAGCGCGAGCGGTACTGGCCGGAGACCACCGCCGCGGTCCCCGCCACGGACCCGGCCGACGAGCGGCTGTGGACGGCGGTGGACCGCGGCGCGGGCGAGGAGCTCGCCGACCTGCTGGGCCTCGCCGACTCGCAGCACGCCGCGCTGTACGCGCTGCTGCCCGCGCTCGCGTCCTGGCGGCAGCGCAGGCACGAGCGGGAACTGCTGGACTCCTGGCGCTACCGGGTGGACTGGCACCCGCTGAGCACGCCCGCCCCGGCGGTGCTCACCGGGACCTGGCTGCTCGTCGGCACCGGGGCTACCGGTACGGGTCCGGTCGCGGCCGCGCTGCGCGCGCACGGCGCGGACGTCGACGAACTGCTGCTGGAGCCCGGTGCCGACCGGGAGACCATCGCCGAACTCCTCGGCGAGCCGTCGCGCACCGGCGTCGTGTCGGTGCTGGCCGCCGACGAACGCCCGCACCCGGTGCACCCGGCGCTGAGCACCGGGCTGGTGCTCAACGCCGCGCTCGCGCAGGCCCTCGGCGACGCCGGGTACGAGGCTCCACTGTGGATGATCACGTCGCGTGCGGTGTCCACCGGCGTCGACGACCCGATCGCGAGCCCGGTTCAGGCCGCCACCTGGGGGCTCGGCCGCGTCGTCGCGCTGGAGCACCCGCAGCGCTGGGGCGGGCTCGTCGACCTGCCCGCCGACCCGGACCGGCAGGCCGGTGCCCGGCTCGCCCGCGTGCTCGGCGGACTCGACGGCGAGGACCAGGTCGCGGTGCGCGCCACCGGCCTCGCCGGGCGCAGGCTGCTGCACCACCCGATCTCCGCCGCGGCCACCGGGTTCACGACGCGCGGCACCGTGCTCATCACCGGCGGCACCGGCGCGCTCGGCGCCCGCATCGCCCGCTCGCTGGCCGAAGCCGGCGCGGAACGGCTGGTCCTCACCGGACGCCGCGGACCCGACGCGCCCGGCGCCGCCGAACTCGCCGACGACCTGCGCGGGCTCGGCGCCGAGGTGCGGATCGCGGCCTGCGACGTGACCGACCGGGACGCCCTCGCCGCGCTGCTCGCCGAGCTTCCCGAGCTCACCGGAGTGGTGCACGCCGCCGGAACCGGGCAGGCCACCCCGCTGCAGGACACCGCGCCCGCCGAGTTCGCGGCCGTCGCCGCCGCGAAGATCGCCGGGGCCGTGCACCTGGACGCCCTGCTCGGCGACCGCGAGCTCGACTTCTTCCTGCTGCTGTCGTCCATCGCCGGCACCTGGGGCAGCGGCGGGCAGAGCGCCTACGCGGCGGCGAACGCCCAGCTCGACGCGCTCGCCGAGGACCGCCGCGCCCGCGGCCTGCCCGCCACCGCGCTCGCCTTCGGGCCGTGGGCCGAGGCGGGCATGGCCACCGACGAGGCCGTCGCCGACCAGCTGCGCCGCAGCGGCCTCGGCGCGCTCGACCCGGACACCGCCGTCGCCGAGGTGCACCGCGCCCTCGCCCACGACGACACCACCGCCACCGTCGCCGACGTGGACTGGGCGCGCTACCACCCGATCTTCACGGCGGCCCGGCCCAGCCCGCTGCTGTCCGAGCTGCCCGAGGTCCGCGCGCTCGGGCGGGCGGGCACCGAGCAAGCCGAGCCGGACGGGGAGCTGGCCGCGCGGCTGCGCGGGCTCGACCCGGACGCCCAGCGGGACCTGCTGCTGGAACTGGTGCGCGCCGAATCCGCCGCCGTGCTCGGCCACTCCGGCGCCGGGGCGGTCCCGCAGCGCCGCGCGTTCCGCGAACTCGGCTTCGACTCGCTCACCGCCGTCGAACTACGCACCCGGCTCGCCGCCGCCACCGGGCTCGCGCTGCCCAGCACCCTCGCCTTCGACCACCCGAACGCGGCGGCGCTCGCCGAGCACCTGCGCGCCGAACTGGTCGGCGCCGGGGCGAGCACCACGACCGCGGCGGCGGCCGGCGACACCGGCGAGCCGATCGCCATCATCGGCATGGCCTGCCGCTTCCCCGGCGGCGCCGACACGCCCGAGCGGTTCTGGGAGCTGCTCACCGACGGGGCCGACGCCATCACCGAGTTCCCCACCGATCGCGGCTGGGACGCCGACCGGCTCTACGACCCCGACCCCGACCGCGCCGGAACCACCTACGCCACGCAGGGCGGATTCCTGCACGACGCGGGCGAATTCGACCCGGCGTTCTTCGGCATCTCCCCGCGCGAAGCCCTCGCGATGGACCCGCAGCAGCGGCTGCTGCTGGAGACCGCGTGGGAATCCTTCGAGCGCGCGGGCATCGACCCCGGGGCGCTGCGCGGCAGCCGCACCGGCACCTACATCGGCTCCAGCTTCCAGGACTACGGCAGCGGCTCCGCCGACGGTTCCGAAGGCCACGCCGTCACCGGCACCAGCCCCAGCGTGCTGTCCGGCCGGCTGTCCTACCTGTTCGGGCTGGAAGGCCCCGCCGTCACCGTGGACACCGCCTGCTCGTCCTCGCTGGTCGCGCTGCACCTGGCCTGCCAGTCGCTGCGCACCGGGGAGAGCGACCTGGCGCTGGCCGGCGGAGCCACCGTGATGGCCGACCCGGCCGCGTTCGTCGCGTTCAGCCGCCAGCGCGCGCTGGCCCGCGACGGGCGCTGCAAGGCGTTCGGCGACGGGGCCGACGGCATGGCGCTGTCCGAAGGCGTCGGCGTGCTGCTGGTCGAACGGCTCTCCGACGCGCGGCGCCGGGGGCACCCGGTGCTGGCCGTGGTGCGCGGCAGCGCCGTCAACCAGGACGGCGCCTCCAACGGGCTCAGCGCACCCAACGGGCCCGCGCAGCAGCGCGTCATCCGGCAGGCCCTCGCCAACGCCGGACTGTCCACATCGGACGTGCAGGCGGTGGAGGCGCACGGCACCGGCACCGCCCTCGGCGACCCCATCGAAGCCCAAGCGCTGCAACGGACCTACGGCCACGACCGCGATCCGGACGCGCCGCTGCTGCTCGGCTCCGCCAAGTCCAACCTCGGGCACGCCCAGTCCGCGGCGGGCGTCGTCGGCGTGATCAAGGTGGTGCTGGCGATGCGGCACGGCCTGCTGCCGCGCACCCTGCACGCCGACCGGCCGTCCACGCACGTCGATTGGACCGCGGGCGGCGTGGAACTGCTGCACGAGAACACCGGCTGGCCGGAGACCGGCGGGCCGCGCCGCGCCGCCGTGTCCTCCTTCGGGATCAGCGGCACCAACGCGCACGCCGTCCTGGAGCACGAACCCGAACCCGAACCCGCGACCGAGCAGGCGCCCGCCGGGCCGGTGCCGTGGGTGCTGTCCGCCCGCACCGAACCGGCGCTGCGCGCCCAGGCCGCCCGGCTCGCCGCGATCGAGCACCCGGCCGCCGATGTCGCGCACTCGCTGCTCGGCACCCGCGCCCGGTTCGAGCACCGCGCCGTCCTCGTCGGCGACGACTCCGCCGCGCTGCGGGCCGCGCTCGCCGAGTTCGCCGCCGGCCGCCCCGCCACCGGGCTCGTGCAGGGCACCGCCACCGCCGCCGGGCGCACCGTGTTCGTGTTCCCCGGGCAGGGCTCGCAGTGGGCCGGGATGGGCGCCCGGCTGCTCGACGAATCGCCCGTGTTCGCCGCGCGGATCGCCGACTGCGCCGCCGCGCTCGCCCCGCACGTGGACTGGTCGCTGCTCGACGTGCTGCGCGCGGCACCCGACGCGCCGTCGCTGGACCGGGTGGACGTGGTGCAGCCCGCGTCGTTCGCCGTGATGGTGTCGCTCGCCGCGCTGTGGCGGCACCACGGGGTGCGGCCGGACGCGGTGCTCGGGCACTCCCAGGGCGAGATCGCCGCCGCCTGCGTCTCCGGGGCGCTCGACCTGGACGACGCGGCGCGGGTGGTCGCGCTGCGCAGCCGCGCCATCGCCGCCGGGCTCGCCGGGGCGGGCGGCATGCTGTCCGTCGCGCTCGGCGCCGACCAGGTGCGGGAGCGGATCGTCGATGGGGTGTCCATCGCCGCGATCAACGGGCCGGGCTCCACCGTCGTCTCCGGCGACCCGGACGCGCTCGACGCGCTGCACGAACGCCTCACCGCCGAGGAGGTGCGGGCCCGCCGGGTGGCCGTCGACTACGCCTCGCACTCCGCGCACGTCGAAGCCCTCGAAGCGGAACTGCTCGACGTGCTCGCCCCGATCCGCCCCGCCGCCGCCGAGGTCCCGTTCTTCTCCACCGTCACCGGGGACTGGCTGGACACCACCGGGATGGACGCGGCGTACTGGTATCGGAACCTGCGCGGCACCGTCGGCTTCGAACCCGCCGTGCGCGCCCTCGCCGAGCAGGGCCACGGCGTGTTCGTCGAGATCAGCCCGCACCCGGTGCTCACCGCCGCCGTGCAGGAGACCGCCGAGCAGGCCGCGACCGACGTGATCACCGGCGGCACGCTGCGCCGCGACCACGGCGGCCTGGACCGGTTCCTGCTCTCCGCAGGCGAGCTGCTGGCCCGCGGCGTCGAGGTCGACTTCACCCCGCTGCTCGGCGGGGCGCGCCGCGTCGAGCTGCCCACCTACGCGTTCCAGCACGAACACCTGTGGGCGCTGTCCGCCGCGCCGCGGACCGCCGCCGGTGAGGTCGGCGTCGCCGAAGCCGGGTTCTGGGCCGACGTCGAGCAGCAGGACCTCGCCGCGCTCACCGACCGGCTCGACGTGGACGCCGACTCGCTCGCCGCGGTGCTGCCCGCGCTGTCCAGCTGGCACCGCGGCCGCGCCGAAGCGTCCACAGCGGACTCCTGGCGGTACCGCGCCACGTGGACCCCGTTGCGCGGCGGCGGGAACGCCGAGCTGACCGGTACCTGGCTGGTGTGCGGCACCGGCGGTGCCGCCGACGCCGAGGTCGCCGCCGTGCTCACCGCGCACGGCGCCACCGCGCAGCGCGTCGAGCTGGACGACGGGCACCTCGACCGGGAACGCCTCGCCGCGCTGCTCGCCGAGACCGAGGCGGCTGGCGTCGTCTCGCTGCTGGCGCTGGACGAGACGCCCTGCCCCGGGCACCCCGAGCTCGCCCGCGGCCTCGCGCTGAGCCTCGTGCTCGTGCAGGCCCTCGGCGACGCCGGGATCGACGCCCCGCTGTGGGCGCTGACCCGCGGCGCCGTCGCCACCGGCCGCGCCGACCAGGTCACCCGCCCCGCGCAGGCGCAGGTGCACGGCCTCGGCTGGACCACCGCGCTGGAGCACCCGCAGCGCTGGGGCGGCGTCGTGGACCTGCCCGCGGAGCTCGACGAGCGCGCCGGGCAGCGGCTCGCCGCGGTGCTCGCCGGGACGACGGGGGAGGACCAGCTCGCGATCCGCGCCTCCGGCGTGCACGCGCGTCGCATCGTGCCCGCGCCCGTCGGCGACCGCGCCCCGGCCCGGAGCTGGCGGCCGCGCGGCACCACCCTGATCACCGGCGGCACCGGCACCCTCGCCCCGCACCTGGCGCGCTGGCTGGCGCGGCAGGGCGCCGAGCACGTGGTGCTCACCAGCCGCCGCGGCGCCGACGCGCCCGGGGCGGCCGAGCTGGTCGCCGAACTCGCCGAGCTCGGCACCGACGCCGAGGTGCTGCCCTGCGACCTCGCCGACCGGGACTCGGTGCGCGGCCTGCTGTGCGGGCTCGCCGCCGACGGCCGCACCGTGCGCACCGTGCTGCACACCGCCGCGTTCATCGGCCTGGAGCCCGTCGACGAGGCCACCCCCGAGTCCTTCGCCGACGTGCTGCGCGCCAAGGTCGTCGGCGCGCGGCTGCTGGACGAACTGCTCGACCCGGACCACCCCGACCAGCCCGCCGAACTCGACGCGTTCGTGCTGTTCTCCTCGACAGCGGGCATGTGGGGCAGCGGGCAGCACGCCGCTTACGTCGCGGGCAACGCCCACCTGGCCGCGCTCGCCGAGCACCGCCGCGCCCGCGGCCTGCCCGCCACCTCCGTGTCCTGGGGGATCTGGGCCGACGACCAGAAGCTCGGCCGCGTCGACCCGGAGGCGATCCGCCGCAGCGGCCTCGTGTTCATGCCGCCGGAGACCGCGCTGACCGGGCTGCGCGCCGCCCTGGACCACGACGACACCGCGCTCGCCGTCGCCGACGTGGACTGGGCGCGCTACCACCCGGTGTTCGCCGCGGCCCGGCCCACCGCGCTGTTCGACGAGATCCCCGCCGTGCGCGAGATCCGGCGGCAGCAGGCCGAGCGGACCGGCGCGGGCGGCGAGTTCGCGGCCCGGCTGCACGCGCTGCCCGCCGCCGAGCAGCGGCGGCTGCTGCTGGACCTGGTGCGCGCCGAGGCCGCCACCGCGCTCGGGCACACCTCCGCCGACGCGCTCGACGAGCAGCGCGCCTTCCGCGACATCGGCTTCGACTCGGTCACCGCCGTCGACCTGCGCAACCGGATCGCCGCCGCCACCGGGCTCGTGCTGCCCGCCACGATGGTCTTCGACCACCCGAACCCGCGGGCGCTGGTGGAGTTCCTGCGCGGCGAGCTCGCCGGTTCCGCGGGCACCGGCGGCCCGGCCGAGGTGCGGCCGGTGGACGACGAACCGATCGCCATCATCGGCATGAGCTGCCGCTACCCGGGCGGTGCGGCCACCCCGGAACAGCTGTGGGACCTGGTGCTGCGCGGCGAGGACGTGATCTCCGAGTTCCCCGCCGACCGCGGCTGGGACGCCGACGGGCTCTACGACCCGGACCCGGACCGGGCGGGCAAGACCTACTCCACGCGGGGCGGGTTCCTGCACGACGTCGCCGACTTCGACGCGGGCTTCTTCGGGATCTCGCCGCGCGAAGCGCTCGCGATGGACCCGCAGCAGCGGCTGCTGCTGGAGACCGCGTGGGAGGCGTTCGAGCGGGCCGGGATCGACCCGGCGGCGCTGCGCGGCAGCAGCACCGGGGCGTTCATCGGCGCCAGCTACCAGGACTACCAGGCGCACACCGCCGACGGCTCCGAAGGCCACCTGATCACCGGTGCGCTGTCCAGCATCCTGTCCGGCCGGTTGTCCTACCTGTTCGGACTGGAGGGCCCCGCGGTCACGCTGGACACCGCCTGCTCGTCCTCGCTGGTGGCGCTGCACCTGGCCTGCCGGTCGCTGCGCAGCGGGGAGAGCTCGCTGGCGCTGGCCGGCGGCGTGTCGGTGATGTCCACGCCGAGCGCGTTCGTCGGGTTCAGCCGCCAGCGGGCGATGGCCGCCGACGGCCGCTGCAAGGCCTACTCGGACGACGCCGACGGGATGAGCCTCGCCGAGGGCATCGGGCTGGTGCTGGTGGAGCGGCTGTCCGACGCGCGTCGCAACGGGCACGAGGTGCTGGCCGTGGTGCGCGGCTCCGCGATCAACCAGGACGGCGCCTCCAACGGCCTGACCGCGCCGAACGGCCCGGCGCAGCAGCGGGTCATCCGCGCCGCGCTGGCCGACGCGGGACTCGCACCGTCCGAAGTGGACGTGGTGGAGGGGCACGGCACCGGTACCGCGCTCGGCGATCCGATCGAGGCGCAGGCGCTGCTGGCGACCTACGGCCAGGAGCGGGAGCATCCGCTGCTGCTGGGCTCGATCAAGTCGAACATCGGGCACGCCCAGATGGCCTCCGGTGTCGCCGGCGTGATCAAGGTGGTGCAGGCGCTGCGGCACGGCCTCGTCCCGCGGACCCTGCACGTCGCCGAACCGTCCTCGCACGTGGACTGGACGTCCGGGGCGATCGAGCTGCCCGTCGACCAGGTCCCGTGGCCCGACAGCGGTCGCCCGCGCCGGGCCGCGGTGTCCTCGTTCGGGCTCAGCGGCACCAACGCGCACACCGTCCTCGAACAGGCTCCGCCCGTCGAGGTCGAGGCCCGCGAGCCGCGCCGCGGCGTGGTGCCGGTGCTGCTGTCCGGCCGGGGGGAGGCGGCACTGCGCGCCCAGGCGGACCAGGCCCTGTCCGTTGTGGACGGTGCGGAACCGCTGGACCTGGCCTACTCGCTGGCCACCGGGCGCGGCCGGTTCGAGCAGCGGGCCGCCGTGCTCGCGGCCGACCGGGACGAGCTGCGGCGCGGCCTCACCGCGCTGCGCGACGGCGCACCGGCCGCGAACCTGCTGCGCGGCGCGGATGCCGGAGCGGGGCGCACCGCGTTCCTGTTCACCGGTCAGGGCAGCCAGCGCCCGGGCACCGGCCGCGAGCTGCACGCGCGGTTCCCGGTGTTCGCCGACGCCTTCGACGAGGTGCTGGCGCACTTCGACGCCGTGCTGGACCGGCCGCTGCGCGACATCGCGTTCGCCGAGCCCGGCAGCCCGGAGGCGGAGCTGCTGGACCGCACCGACTGCACCCAGCCCGCGCTGTTCGCGCTGGAGGTGGCGCTGCACCGGCTCGTCGAGTCCTGCGGGATCGTGCCGGACCACGTCACCGGGCACTCCGTCGGCGAGATCGTGGCCGCGCACGTGGCCGGGGTGCTGTCGCTGCCGGACGCGTGCGCGCTGGTGGCCGCCCGCGGCCGGTTGATGCAGGCGCTGCCCGCCGGTGGCGCGATGATCTCGGTGCGGGCGGCGGAAGAAGAGGTCCTCCCGCTGCTGACCGCGCAGGTGTCGCTGGCCGCGATCAACGGCCCCGAGTCGGTCGTGGTCTCGGGCGCCGCCGCCGAGGCCGAGCGGGTCGCCGCGCACTTCGCCGAGCTGGGGCGCCGCACCACGCGGCTGCCGGTGAGCCACGCGTTCCACTCGCCGCTGATGGAGCCGATGCTCGCGGAGTTCCGCGCCGTCGCCGAGTCCCTCACCCACCACGCCCCGACGATCCCGGTCGTGTCCAACCTGACCGGCGCGCCCGCGCGGATCGACGCCGAGCACTGGGTGGCGCACGTGCGCGAAGCGGTGCGCTTCGCCGACGGCGCCCGGTGGCTCGCCGACGCGGGCGTGCGGACCTTCCTGGAGCTCGGGCCGGACGGGGTGCTCACCGCGCTGGCCCGGGAGGTGGTTCCCGCCGAGGCGGTGCTGCAACCGCTGCTGCGCCGGGACCGCGACGAGGTGGCCGCGGTCAGCACCGCGCTGGCCCGGCTGCACGTCACCGGCACCCCCGTGGAGTGGGGCGGGTGCTTCGCGGGCACCGGCGCGCGCCGGATCGACCTGCCCACCTACCCGTTCCAGCACGAGCGTTACTGGCCCGAACCGGCCGCCGCACCGGTGACCGCCGCCGACCCGGTGGACGCCGAGTTCTGGTCCGCCGTCGACCGCGCCGACACCCGGGCGCTGCGCGCGCAGCTCGACCTGGACGACGACACCGCGGCCGCGGTGGTGCCCGCGCTCGCCGAGTGGCGGCGCAAGCGGCGGGAGACCACGGCCGTCGACGGCTGGCGCTACCGCACCGAATGGCGTCCGGTCCGCGGCGACGGCACCGCACCGGCCGGGCCGTGGCTGGTGCTCACCGCGCAGGACGCCGACGCCGCCGCCACGGCCGGCGTGCTGGCCGCGCTCGGCGCGGACGCGGTGCGCGTCGAGGTGCACCGCGCGGACCGCGCCGAACTGGCGTGGCGGCTGCGCGCCGAAGCCGAGGACGCCGGATTCCCGGAGCGCGGCGCCGGATTCGCCGGAGTCGTCTCGCTGCTGTCCTGGGACGCGCCACCGCACCCGGACGCCCCCGAGGTGCCCGGCGGACTGCCGCTCACCACCGCCGCGGTGCACGCCCTCGCCGACGCCGACATCGACGCTCCGCTGTGGATCGTGACCCGGGGTGCGGTGCGGGTCGGCCGCGCCGACCCGGCCCCCGATCCGGCGCAGGCCGCGCTGTCCGGGCTCGGCCGCGTCCTCGCGCTGGAACAGCCCGCCCGCTGGGGTGGCCTGGTCGACCTGCCCGCCGACGGCGCGGGCGCCGACCGGCTCCGCGCCGCGCTCGGCGGACCCGAGGACCAGCTGGCGCTGCGCTCGGCGGGCACGTTCGCCCGCCGCCTGGTGCCCGCACCCGCCACCGGGGAGGCGGCACCGCCGATCGGTGCCGGGACCGTGCTCATCACCGGCGGCACCGGCGGGCTCGGCGGGCACGTCGCCCGCTCCTTCGCCGCCGCGGGCGCCGGGCACCTGCTGCTGCTCAGCCGCCGCGGCGCCGACGCGCCCGGCGCCGCCGAGCTGCGCGCCGAACTCGCCGGGCACGGCGCCCGGGTCACCATCGCCGCCTGCGACGTGGCCGACCGGGATGCGCTGGCCGCCGTCCTCGCCGAGATCCCCGCCGAGCTGCCGCTGCGCACCGTGGTGCACACCGCCGGGGTCGTCGCCGACGGCGTCCTCGACTCGCTCACCCCCGACCGGTTCGCGCAGGTCTGGGGCGCGAAGGTCCGCGCCGCCCAGCACCTCGACGAGCTCACCGCGGACGTCGAGCCCGACGCGTTCGTGCTGTTCTCCTCCACCGCGGGCACCTTCGGCGCCGCGGGCCAGGGCAACTACGCGGCCGCGAACGCCGCCCTCGACGCGCTCGCCGAAGCCCGCCGCGCCACCGGCCGCCCCGCGACCTCGCTCGCCTGGGGGCCGTGGGCCGAAGCGGGCATGGCCGCCGACGCGGACGGCGTGCGGCAGCGGGTGCGCCGTGGCGGGTTCACCCCGATGGAGCCGCGGCGAGCGGTCGCCGCGCTGCACCGGGCGCTGGAGCAGCAGGACACCGCGCTCGCCGTCGCCGACATGGACTGGGAGCGGTTCACCGCCGCGTTCCCCGCCTCCCGCGCGCTCGTCACCGAGATCCCCGCGGTGCGGCAGCTGGACCGGCCCGAACCGGCGACCGCGCCGGACGCACCGGGATTGCGGGCCACCCTCGCCGCGCTGCCCGAAGCCGACCGCGGGCAGGCCGTGCTGGACCTGCTGCTCGCGCAGGTCGCCGCGGTGCTCGGCCACGCCACCGCCGCCGACGTCCCCGCCGACCGGGCGTTCCAGGACCTCGGTTTCGACTCGCTGACCACCGTCGAGCTGCGCAACGCGCTCAGCGCGGCGACCGGCCTGGCGCTGCCGGCCACGCTCGTCTACGACCACCCGAACCCGGTGGCGCTGCGGGACTTCCTGCTCGCCGAACTGCTCGGCTCGTTGCCCGCGTCCGCGCCGGTACCGGTCGCGCGGGCCGCCGCGGACGATCCGGTCGTCGTGGTCGGCATCGGCTGCCGCTTCCCCGGCGGGGTCCGCGGACCCGAAGACCTGTGGACGCTGCTGGCGGACGGGACCGACGCGATCGGGCCGTTCCCCACCGACCGCGGCTGGGACCTGGCCGCCCTCGCCGCCGGGGACTCCGCCACCCGGGAAGGCGGCTTCCTGGACGGGGTCGCCGACTTCGACGCGCCGTTCTTCGGGATCTCGCCGCGCGAAGCTCTGGCGATGGACCCGCAGCAGCGGCTGCTGCTGGAGACCACCTGGGAATCGCTGGAGCGCGCCGGGATCGCCCCGGACGGGCTGCGCGGCAGCGCCACCGGCGTGTTCATCGGCACCAACGGGCAGGACTACCCGCAGCTGCTGCGCGCCGCCGGGGCCGACGTGCGCGGGCACGTGGCCACCGGCAACACCGCCAGCGTGCTCTCCGGCAGGTTGTCCTACTCGCTCGGGCTGGAAGGACCGGCGGTCACCGTCGACACGGCCTGCTCGTCCTCGCTGGTGGCGCTGCACTGGGCGGTGCGGGCGCTGCGTTCCGGGGAGTGCTCGCTGGCGCTGGCCGGGGGCGTCTCGGTGATGTCCGGGCCGGACTCGTTCGTCGAGTTCAGCGCGCAGAGCGGGCTCGCCCCGGACGGGCGTTGCAAGGCGTTCGGCGCGAACGCCGACGGCACCGCCTGGTCGGAAGGCGTCGGCGTGCTCGTGCTGGAACGGCTCTCCGACGCGCGGCGGCACGGCCACGAGGTGTGGGGCGTGGTGCGCGGCGGCGCGGTCAACCAGGACGGCGCGTCGAACGGGCTCACCGCCCCGAACGGGCCGTCCCAGCAGCGGGTGATCCGGCAGGCCCTCGCCGACGCCGGGCTCACCGCCGCCGACGTGGACGCGGTCGAGGCGCACGGCACCGGCACCGCCCTCGGCGACCCGATCGAAGCCGGGGCGTTGCAGGCCACCTACGGCCGCGACCGGACCGAACCGCTGCACCTCGGCGCGATCAAGTCGAACCTGGGCCACACCCAGGCCGCCGCCGGTGTCGCCGGAGTGGTGAAGGTGCTGCTGGCCATGCGGCACGGGGTGCTGCCGAAGACGCTGCACGCCGAGCGGCCCAGCCCGCACGTGGACTGGGACGCCGCCGGGATGGCGCTGCTCGCCGAACCGCGGCCGTGGCCGGAGACCGGCCGGCCGCGCCGCGCCGGGGTCTCCGCGTTCGGCGTGAGCGGCACCAACGCGCACGTTCTCCTCGAACAGGCACCCGAGCCCGAACCCGGACCGGAGGTGCTGGTGCGGCCGCGGATCGTGCCGTGGCCGGTGTCTGCCCGCACCCGGGAGGCGCTGGACGAACAGCTCGCGCGGCTCACCGGCCGCACCAGCGGAACCGATGCCTCCGCTGTGGACGTCGGCTTCTCGCTGGCCACCGGGCGCGCCGCGTTGCGGCACCGGGCGGTGCTGCTGGCCGGGCCGGACGGCGCGGTGGAGGTCGCGCGCGGCACCGACACCGGACCCGGCAAGCTCGCGTTCCTGTTCTCCGGTCAGGGCGCGCAGCGGGCCGGGATGGGACGTGAGTTGTCGGGCCGGTTCTCGGTGTTCGCGGCCGCGCTGGACGAGGTGTGCGCGCACTTGGACCTCGAACTGGACCGGCCGCTGCGCGAGATCATGTTCGCCGAGCCGGGCAGCGCCGACGCCGCATTGCTCGACGAGACCGGGTTCACCCAGCCCGCGCTGTTCGCGTTCGAGGTCGCGCTCTACCGGCTCCTCGAATCCTGGGACCTGCGGCCCGACCTGCTCACCGGGCACTCCATCGGCGAACTGGCCGCCGCGCACGTCGCGGGCGTGTTCTCGCTGCCGGACGCCGCGAAGCTCGTCGGTGCTCGCGCCCGGCTGATGCAGGCGCTGCCCGCCGGCGGCGCGATGATCTCGGTGCAGGCCTCCGAGGACGAGGTGACCGCGCAGCTCACCGAGCGGGTCGCGATCGCCGCCGTCAACGGGCCCGACTCCGTCGTCGTCTCCGGCGACACCGCCGAAGCGCAGCGCATCGCCGCGCACTTCGGCGACCTCGGCCGCCGCACCCGCGGGCTCACCGTCAGCCACGCCTTCCACTCGCCGCTGATGGACCCGGTGCTCGACGAGTTCCGCCGCACCGCCGCCGGGATCGAGTTCCACGCCCCAGAGATCCCGGTGGTCTCCGACCTGACCGGCACCGTCGCCGACCCGGCCGAACTGGGCAGCGCGCAGTACTGGGTGCGGCACCTGCGCGAGGCCGTGCGGTTCGCCGACGCCGCCCGCACCCTGCACGAGGCGGGCACCACCCGGTTCGTGGAACTCGGGCCGGACGGGGTGCTCGCCGCGCTCGCCCGGCAGTCGCTGCCCGCGGACGGGCCGCTGGTCGTGGCCACCCAGCGCGCCGACCGCGACGAGGAGACCGCGCTCGGCACCGCCGTGGCCCGGCTGCACGTCCACGGCCGCAGCCCGGACTGGGCGGAGCACTTCGCGGGCACCGGGGCGCGCCGGATCGCGCTGCCCACCTACCCGTTCCAGCGGGAGCGCTACTGGCCCGAACCGGGCGCCGCCACCGCCACCGACCCGGTTGACGCCGAGTTCTGGGCCGCCGTCGAGCGGGAGGACCTGGCCGCGCTGGCCGGTTCCCTCGACGTCGACGACGCGTCGCTGTCCGCGGTGGTGCCCGCGCTGTCGGCCTGGCGCCGCCACCGCCGCGAGCACGCCGCCGTGGACGGCTGGCGCTACGCGATCGGCTGGAAGCCGATCACCACCACCCGCCGGTCCACCGGCCCTTGGCTGGTGCTCGTCCCCGCGGCGGAGCGGGACACCGATTGGACCACCGCGGTGCTGGAGGCCCTGCCCGGTGCCGACGTCCGCGACCCCGCCGCCACCGGCGGGCTCGGCGACGACTACGCGGCGGTCGTCGCCCTGCCCGGCACCGATCCGCTGGCCCTGCTGCCCGCGCTGCGCGAAGCCGGGATCACCGCACCGCTGTGGTGCCTCACCCGCGGCGCCGTCGCCGTCGGCCGCGCCGAGCTGCCCGACGTCGAGGCCGCCGCGCTGTGGGGCCGCGGCCGCGTGCTCGCGCTGGACGAACCCGAAGCCTGGGGCGGGCTCGTGGACCTGCCCGCGACCGCCGACCGGCGCGCCGCGGACCGGCTGCCCGCCGTCCTCGGCGGCACCGAGGACCAGGTCGCGCTGCGCGCCGCGGGCGCCTACGGGCGCAGGCTTCAACCCGCGTCCGCGCCCGCCGACCCGTGGCGACCGCACGGCACCGTCCTCGTCGTCGGCGACGACGACTCCGCCGAGCACCTGAGCCGCCGGTTCGCCGCCGACGGCGCCGAGCACGTGCTGCGCGCGGGCACCGCCGACCTCCGCGAAGTCCTCGACGCCGCGCCCGGCCCGATCACCACCGTCGTGCAAGCCGCCGCCGGGGACGACCCGGTCGCGGACGCCGAAGAGCTCGCCGCGCTGCTCGCCGGACAGCCCCTCGACGCGTTCGTGCTCATGACCTCCATCGCCGCGGTGTGGGGCGTGCGCGGGCAGCAGCAGGCGGCCGCCGACGGCGCCCGGCTCGACGCGCTGGTGCACCGCCTGACCGCCGACGGCATCCCCGCCCGGCTGCTCGCCTGGAGCGCCTGGGAGTCCACATCGGACGGATCGGCGGCGCACCGCCGGGCCAACGGGCTCCCCGCGCTGGACCCGGACCTGGCCGCCACCGCGCTCGGCCGCGCCCTGGGCGGACCGGAGCGCTCGCTCGTGCTCGCCGACGTGCGGTGGGAGACCTTCGCACCCGCGTTCACCGCGACGCGGCGCAGCGCGCTGTTCGACGACATCCCCGCGGCCGCGCTCGGTGACACCGCGACCGAGGACGGCGGCTCGCTGCGCGAGGAGCTCGCCGCGCTCGGCGAACCGGAGCGCGCCGAGCGGCTGCTCGCCCTGGTGCGCACCGCCGCCGCGGACGTCCTCGGGCACGGCGGCGCCGACGCCGTCGAACCGGACCTGCCGTTCCGCGACCTCGGCTTCGACTCGCTCACCGCCGTGGACCTGCGCGGCGCCCTCGGCGCGGCCACCGGCCTCGCCCTGCCCGCCACGCTGGTGTTCGACCACCCGACGCCGGACGCGCTCGCCGCGCACCTGCTCGCCGAGCTCACCGGCACCCGTCCCGGCACCGAGCCCGTCGCGGCCGTCGCGGCACCGGACGACGACCCGATCGCCATCGTCGGCATGAGCTGCCGCTACCCGGGCGGCGTCCGCTCGCCGGAGGACCTGTGGCGGCTGCTGCTCGACGAGACCGACGCCATCGGTCCCGCGCCCACCGACCGCGGCTGGGACCTGACCGCGCTGGGCACCAAGGAAGGCGGATTCCTCCACGACGTCGCCGACTTCGACCCCGGCTTCTTCGGCATCTCGCCGCGCGAAGCGATGGTGATGGACCCGCAGCAGCGCATCGTGCTCGAAGCCGCGTGGGAGGCGTGGGAACGCGCCGGGATCGACCCGGCGCAGCTGCGCGGCACCGACGCCGGCGTGTTCGTCGGCGGCGGCTCCGGCGACTACCGGCCACCGGCGGGTCAGGTCGGGCACGCCCAGACCGCGCAGTCCGCCAGCCTCATCTCCGGGCGGCTCGCCTACACCTTCGGGCTGGAAGGCCCCGCCGTCACCGTGGACACCGCCTGCTCGTCCTCGCTGGTCGCCCTGCACCAGGCGGTGCAGGCGCTGCGCACCGGGGAGTGCTCGGTCGCGCTCGCCGGCGGCGTGACGGTGATGTCCACCCCGGTCGGCTTCGTCGAGTTCGGCGAGTTGGGCGCGTTGTCCCCGGACGGGCGCTGCCGCGCCTTCGCCGACACCGCCGACGGCACCGGCTGGTCCGAAGGCGTCGGGATGCTCGTCGTGGAACGGCTCTCCGACGCGCGGCGGCACGGGCACCAGGTGCTGGCGGTGCTGCGCGGGTCCGCGGTCAACTCGGACGGGGCCTCGAACGGGCTCACCGCGCCGAACGGGCTGTCCCAGCAGCGGGTGATCCGCAAGGCGCTCGCCGCCGCGGGCCTCGAACCGTCCGATGTGGACGCCGTCGAGGCGCACGGCACCGGCACCTCGCTCGGCGATCCGATCGAGGCGCAGGCGCTGCTGGCCACCTACGGCCAGGACCGGGACGCCCCGCTGCTGCTCGGCTCGATCAAGTCGAACATCGGGCACACCCAGGCCGCTTCCGGCGTCGCGGGCGTCATCAAGTCGGTGCTGGCGATGCGGCACGGCGAACTGCCGAGGACGCTGCACGTGGACCGGCCCTCCACGCACGTCGACTGGTCCTCGGGAGCGGTGGAACTGCTCACCGGACGCACCGGGTGGCCGAGCACCGGTCGCCCGCGCCGCGCCGCCGTGTCCTCCTTCGGCGCCAGCGGCACCAACGCGCACGTGGTCCTCGAACAGGCCCCGGACGCCGAGGCGCCGCCGGAACCGGTCGCGGACCCCGGCCCGCTGCCCGTCGTCGTCTCCGCGCGCACCCCGGAAGCCCTGCGGGCGCAGGCGGAACTGCTGCTGGGCACCGAGTCCGACCTGGCCGACCTGGCGTGCTCGCTGGCCACCACCCGCGCGCACTTCGAACACCGGGCCGCCGTGCTCGCCACCGACCGCACCGAGCTGCGCGCCGGGCTCACCGCGCTCGCCGGCGGCGGCACCGCGCCGAACCTGCTGCGCGGCGGCGGCGCCAAACCGGGCAAGCTCGCGTTCCTGTTCTCCGGTCAGGGCGCGCAGCGGGCCGGGATGGGACGTGAGTTGTCGGGCCGGTTCCCGGTGTTCGCGGCCGCGCTGGACGAGGTGTGCGCGCACTTGGACCTCGAACTGGAGCGGCCGCTGCGCGAGATCATGTTCGCCGAGCCGGGCAGCGCTGATGCGGCGTTGCTCGACGAGACCGGGTTCACCCAGCCCGCGCTGTTCGCGTTCGAGGTCGCGCTCTACCGGCTGTTCGAATCCTGGGGCGTGCGACCGGACTTCCTCACCGGGCACTCCATCGGGGAACTCGTCGCCGCGCACCTCGCCGGGGTGTTCTCGCTGCCGGACGCGGTGCGGCTCGTCGCGGCCCGCGCCCGGCTGATGCAGGCGCTGCCCGCCGGCGGCGCCATGATCTCGGTGCAGGCCACCGAAGAGGAGGTCGCGCCGCTGCTCACCGAGCGGGTCGCGATCGCCGCCATCAACGGCCCGGCCGCGCTGGTGCTCGCCGGGGACGAGCCGGACGTGCGCGAGCTCGCCGAACGGTTCGCGGCGAACGGGCGAAAGACTAGGCGTTTGCGGGTCAGCCATGCGTTTCACTCACCTCTGATGGACACCATGCTGGAGGAATTCGGCCGCACCGCGCGGGAAGTCGGCTACGCCGCCCCGGCGATCCCCGTCGTGTCGAACCTGACCGGTGGGGTCGCCACCGCCGAGCAGCTGTGCGACCCCGGCTACTGGGTGGACCACGTGCGCCACGCCGTGCGGTTCGCCGACGGCGTCCGCACCCTCGCCGACCGCGGCGTCGGCACCTGGTGCGAAGTGGGGCCGGACGCGGTGCTCTCCGCGCTGGTCACCGGAACCCTCGACGGCGAGGGCGACGTGGTCCCCGCGCAGCGCGCCGGGTGGGACGAGGCGCAGACCGCGATCACCGCGCTGGCCCGGCTGCACACCAGCGGGACCACGCCGCGGTGGACCGAGTTCTTCGCGGGCAGCGGCGCCCGCCGCGCCGACCTGCCGACCTACCCGTTCCAGCACGAGCGCTTCTGGCCGGAGACCACGGCTCCCGCGCCGGAGAACCCCGCTGCCGCGGCGGAATCCGATACCGCGTTCTGGAGCGCGGTCGCCGACGCCGACTACGACGAGCTCGCCGCCGAACTCGACGTGCCCGGCACCGCGCTGTCCGCGGTGCTGCCCGCGCTGTCCGGCTGGCGGGAACGGCAGCAGGAGCAGTCGATCGTCGACTCCTGGCGGCACCGCTTCGGCTGGAAGGCGCTCACCGCATCGACGGCACGGCCCACCGGGACCTGGCTGCTGGTGCTGCCCGCGGGCGGCGCCGAGCAGGTCGCCGACGTGCTCGGCGCGTTCGACGACGCGGTGCGCGTCGAACTCGACGACCCCGACCGGGCCGCCTGGACCGGCCTGCTCCGCGAGGCGACCGGCGGACGCGCCATCGACGGCGTGGTCTCGCTGCTCGCCACCACCGACACCGGGCGCGCCGCGCCGGTCGGGCCCGCGCGCACCGCGACCCTGCTGCAAGCGCTCGGCGACGCCGGACTCGACGCGCCACTGTGGACGGTCACCCGGGGTGCCGTCGCCACCGGGCGCGGCGAACCCGTGCCGCACCCGGCCCAGGCCGCCGCGTGGGGGCTCGGCCGCGTCGCCGCGCTCGAACACCCCGACCGCTGGGGCGGGCTGATCGACCTGCCCGCGGAGCTCGACGCGGACACCGCCGGACGGTTCGCGGCGGTGCTCGCCGGGCTCGACGGCGAGGACCAGGTCGCGGTGCGGCCAGGTGCCACCCTCGGCCGCCGGCTGCTGCCCGCGCCCGAACGGCCCGCGCAGCGGTGGAACCCCACCGGCACCGTGCTCGTCACCGGCGGCACCGGCGCCCTCGGCGCCCAGGTCGCCCGGCACCTCGCCGCGGCCGGCGCGCAGCACCTTGTGCTGCTCAGCCGCAGCGGTGCGGCCGCGCCCGGGGCCGTGAAACTCCGTGCCGAACTCGCCGAATTCGGCGCCTCCGCCGCCGTCGAAGCCTGCGACGTCGCCGACCGGGACGCGCTGGCCGCCGTGCTCGACGGCATCCCCGCCGCGCACCCGCTGACCGGCGTGGTGCACGCGGCCGGGGTGCTCGACGACGGGGTGCTCGACGGGCTCACCCCCGACCGGTTCGACGCGGTGCTGCGCACCAAGGTGACCGGCGCGCTGCTGCTCGACGAGCTCACCCGCGAGCACGAGCCGACCGCGTTCGTGCTGTTCTCCTCCGCCTCGGCCGCCGTCGGCAACGCCGGGCAGGCCGGGTACGCCGCCGCGAACGCGGTGCTCGACGCGCTCGCCGAGCAGCGGCACGCCGCCGGGCTGCCCGCCACCTCCATCGCCTGGGGCGCCTGGGCCGGTGCGGGGATGGCCGCCGGGCAGGACGCGGCGGACGGCGCGCAGCGCGGTGGCGTGGACGCCATGCGGCCCGACCTGGCGCTGCGGGCGCTCGACGAACTCGCCACCGGGCCGGAACCGGCACCGCTGGTCGCCGCGGTCGGCGAGCGGTTCGCCCGCGCGTTCACCGCGACCCGGCCCAGCCCGCTGCTGCGCGAACTGCCCGGCCACGCCGAGCACGCCGCACCGGCACCCGCCGACCGCGGCTCGCTGCGCGCCGAGCTCGCCGAACTGCCCGCTGGGCGCCGCCGGGACGTGCTGCTGGACCTGGTCCGCGAGCACAGCGCCGACATCCTCGGGCACCCCGGCCCGGACTCCGTCGGCCCCGACCGGGCGTTCCGGGAACTCGGCTTCGACTCGCTGGCCGCCGTGGAGCTGCGCAACCGGCTCGGTGCCGCGAGCGGCCTGCGGCTCGGCACGACGATGGTCTTCGACCACCCGACGCCCGCCGACCTGGCCGAGCACCTGCTCGCCGAGCTCGGCATCGGCGGCGACCCGGCCGCGGACGACGCGGAGGAGGCGCGGATCCGGCGGCTGCTGGCCACCGCACCGCTGTCCGCGCTGCGCGCCGCCGGCGTCCTGGAGGCGCTGGACGGGCTGGACGGGCCGGACGGCGAGCACGCCGACGGCACCCAGACCGGATCCGACGAGTCGATCGACGCGATGGCACTCGACGACCTCGTGCAGGCGGCGCTCGACGGTGCCGTCGAGACCGACTGATGTCGAGACCGACCCACGGAGTTGATGATGACCTCTGGCGAGCACGCCCCGGTGGACCGGCAGGCGCAGGTCGAAAAGGCACTCCGCGCGTCGATGAAGGAGACCGAGCGGCTGCGCAGGCAGAACCAGCGGCTCCTCGCGCAGCGGTCCGAGCCGATCGCGATCGTGTCGATGGGCTGCCGCTACCCGGGCGGGATCCGCTCCCCGGAGCAGCTGTGGGAACTGGTCGACTCGGGCGGTGACGCCATCGGCGAGTTCCCCGCGGACCGCGGCTGGGACCTGGCGGAGCTGCGGGACGCGGGCACCGACGCGCGCGGCAACGAGGTGACCCGACGCGGCGGTTTCCTCGACGGCGTCGCCGACTTCGACCCCGGCTTCTTCGGCATCTCGCCCCGCGAGGCGCTGTCCATGGACCCGCAGCAGCGGCTGCTGCTGGAGGTGTCCTGGGAGGCCGTCGAACGCGCCGGGATCGACCCGGCCGTGTTGCGCGGCACCCGCACCGGCGCGTTCATCGGCACCAACGGGCAGGACTACGCCTACCTGGTGGTGCGCTCGCTGGCCGACGCCGACGGCGACGTGGGCACCGGCATCGCGGCAGGTGCCGTGTCCGGCCGGTTGTCCTACGAGCTGGGGCTGGAAGGCCCGGCGGTCACCGTGGACACCGCCTGCTCGTCCTCGCTGGTGGCCGTGCACCAGGCGGTGCACGCGCTGCGGGCCGAGGAGTGCTCGCTGGCGCTGGCCGGGGGCGTGAACGTGATGTGCACGCCGGGCGCGCTGCTGGAGTTCAGCAGGCAGGGCGGGCTCGCCACCGACGGCCGGTGCAAGGCGTTCTCCGACGCCGCGGACGGCACCGGCTGGGCCGAGGGCGTCGGGGTGCTGGTGCTGGAGCGGCTCTCCGACGCGCGCCGCAACGGGCACCCGGTGCTGGCGCTGGTGCGCGGCTCCGCGGTGAACTCCGACGGCGCCTCGAACGGGTTCACCGCCCCGAGCGGGCGTGCCCAGCAGCGCGTGATCCGGCAGGCCCTCTCCGCCGCCGAACTGTCCACTTCGGACGTCGATCTGGTGGAGGCGCACGGCACCGGCACCTCGCTGGGCGATCCGATCGAGGCGAGCAGCCTGCTGGCGACCTACGGGCAGGATAGAGCCGAACCGCTGCGACTGGGGTCGATCAAGTCCAACCTCGGGCACGCGCAGGCCGCCGCGGGCGTCGCCGGGGTGATCAAGGTGGTGCAGGCGATGCGGCACGGCGTGCTGCCCCGCACGCTGCACTGCGATCCGCCGTCCTCGCACGTGGACTGGTCGTCCGGCGCCGTCGAACTGCTCGCGGCCGCCGAACCGTGGCCGGAGACCGGCAGGCCGCGCCGCGCGGCGGTGTCCTCGTTCGGGGTCAGCGGGACCAACGCCCACACGATCCTGGAGCAGGCACCGGAGGAGACCGCGGACGCCGCCGAAACGCCGCCGGACGACGCCCCGTCCGGGGACGGCCGAGCCGGTGCGCTCTCGGACGCCGGTTCCGCCGTCGCCGCGTCCGCTGGTGGTCCCGCCGCTGCCCCGCCCGGCCCGGTGCCGTGGCTGGTCTCCGGCCGCACCGAGCAGGCGCTGCGCGACCAGGTGGGCGCGCTGCTCGCGCACCTCGACGCGCACCCGGGCGCCCGCGCCGAGGACGTGGCGTTCTCGCTGGCCACCACCCGCACCGCCTGCGAGCACCGGCTGGTCGCGGTCGGTGCCGACCGGACCGAGCTGCGGGACGCGCTCGCCGGGTGGCTCGACGGCACCGCGGCCAGCGCGCACCGCGGGCTGGTGGAGCGACCGGCGAAGCTCGCCGTGCTGTTCTCCGGGCAGGGCGCCCAGCGCGCCGGCGCCGGGCGGGAGCTCGCCGCGCGGTTCCCCGCGTTCGCCGACGCGCTGGCGGAAGTGCTCGCCGAACTCGACCCGCACGTGGACCGGCCGCTGCGCGAGCTGCTGTTCGCCGAGCCCGGCAGCGCCGACGCCGCGCTGCTGGACCGCACCGGATACGCCCAGCCCGCGCTGTTCGCCGTCGAGGTGGCGTTGCACCGGCTGCTCGAATCCTGGGGCGTCACCCCCGGTTTCGCGGCCGGGCACTCCCTCGGCGAGATCACCGCGGCGCACGTCGCCGGGGTGCTGTCGCTGCCGGACGCCGCCGCACTCGTCGCCGTCCGCGGCCGCCTGATGCAGGCGTTGCCCGACGGCGGCGCGATGCTCGCGGTCCGCGCCACCGAGGACGAGGTGGCGCCGCTGCTGACCGACCGGGTCGCGGTGGCCGCGGTGAACGCCCCCGGCTCGGTGGTGCTCTCCGGCGCCGCGGACGAGCTGGACGCGGTGCGGCAGCGGCTCGACGCGGACGGCCGCACGACCACCCGGCTCGCGGTCAGCCACGCGTTCCACTCGCCGCTGGTGGACCCGGTGCTCGACGAGTTCCGGGCCGTGGTGCGGCGCTGCACCTTCGGTCGGCCGCGGCTGCCGCTGGTGTCGAACCTGACCGGCCGGACCGCCACCGCCGAGGAGCTCGCCGACCCGGAGCACTGGGTCCGGCACGTGCGCGAACCGGTGCGGTTCGCGGACGGGGTGCGCGCGCTCGCCGCCGACGGCGCCTCGGTGTTCCTGGAGGTGGGGCCGGACAGCGCGCTGTGCTCGATGGCGCAGGAGACCCTGGACCCGGGCACCCCGGTGATCCCGGTGCTGCGCCGCGACCGCGACGACCGCACCGCCGCGGTGACCGCGCTGGCCCGGCTGCACGTGGCGGGGGTTCCGGTCGACTGGGCGGAGTTCTTCGCCGGTGGCGCCGAGCGCGTCGCGCTGCCGACCTACGCGTTCCAGCACGAGCGGTACTGGCCGGACGCCGCGCCGCGGGCCGGGGACGCCGCCGGGCTGGGGCTGGCCGAGGCCGAGCACCCGCTGCTGGGGGCCGCGGTGGACGAGGCCGACGGCGGCGGAGTGCTGTTCACCGGCAGGCTGTCGCTGGCCACCCACCCGTGGCTGGCCGACCACGCGGTCGGCGGGCAGGTGTTCTTCCCCGGCACCGGTTTCCTGGAGCTCGCGGTGCGCGCCGCCGACCAGGTGGGCTGCGCCCAGGTCGAGGACCTGACGCTGGCCGCGCCGCTGGTGCTGCCGGCGCGCGGAGCGGTGCAGGTGCAGTTGCGGGTGGACGCGGCCGACGACGCCGGCCGCCGCGAGCTGCGGCTGCACTCCCGGCCCGCCGACGACCCGGGCGCGCCGTGGATCCGGCACGCGACCGGGCTGCTCACCGAGCCGGAGCACGTGCTCGACTTCGACGCCTCCGCCTGGCCGCCGCCCGGCTCGTCCGAGGTGGACATCGCGTCGCTGTACGACGACTACGCCGCGACCGGGCTCGACTACGGGCCGGTGTTCCGCGGGCTGCGCGCGGTGTGGCAGCGCGGCGCGGAGCACTTCGCGGAGGTGCGGCTGCCCGCGGAGGTCCGCGACGCCGAGTCCTACGGCCTGCACCCGGCGCTGCTGGACGCGGTGCTGCACGCCACGGTGTTCGCCGCCGCCGAGCACGACGGCCGCGGGCTGCTGCCGTTCTCCTGGAGCGGTGCCTCGCTGCACGCCTCCGGTGCCGCGGTGCTGCGGGTGCGGATCGCCCGCAGCGGCCGGGATTCCGTGCGGCTGGTCGCCGCCGACCCGCAGGGCATCCCGGTGCTGTCGGTGGACTCCCTGGTGCTGCGCGAGGCCGGTCCGGCCGCGGCGGCATCCGCCGGGCAGGACGAGCTGAACTCGCTGTTCCACGTCGACTGGGTGCCGCACCGCGGCGCCGCCGCGACCTCGCCCGCCGCGCGCTGGGCGGTGCTGGGCCCGGACGAGTTCGGTCTCGGCGTCCCGGAGGTGGTCGCCTCCCTCGCCGAGCTGCCGGACCCGGTGCCGGACTTCGTGGCGGTCCCGCTGCGCGGTGCGCGGACGAGCCCGGACGAGGTGCGCGCGTTGAACGGACGGGTGCTGGAGCTGGTCCGGCAGTGGCTCGCGGAGGACCGGTTCGCGGCCGCCCGGCTGGTGTTCGTCACCCGCGGCGCGGTGGCCGACGGCCCCGGCGCGGACCTCGCGGCGGCTTCCGCGTGGGGCCTGGTGCGGTCCGCGCAGGCCGAGCACCCGGGCCGGTTCCTGCTGCTCGACCTGGACGACCAGGGCGGCTCCGGCGGCGCGGGCGACCTGAACGGCTCGGGCGAGCTGGGCGGCTCGGGCGAGCTGGGCGGCTCGGACGACCTGGGCACCGCGAGTGGCGCGGCGCGCAGCGGTGCCGGGCCGGACGGCGCGGTGCCCGGCGGTTCCGCCGCCGCGGTGCCCGCGGTGGTACCGGGGCTGGTCGCCGCCGACGAACCGCAAGCCGTGCTCCGCGGCGGCGAACCGCACGTGGCGCGGCTGGCGCCGCTGGCCACCGCGGGCTCGCTCGTCCCGCCCGCCGGGACGCCCTGGCACCTGGACAGCGCGGCCGGGGGCAGCCTGGACGACCTCGAACTCGTCCCGTTCCCGCAGGCCGCGGAACCGCTGACCGGTCGGGACGTGCGGGTGCGGATCGAAGCCGCCGGGGTGAACTTCCGGGACGTGCTCAACGCGCTCGGCATGTACCCGGGCGAGGCGGGTCCGTTCGGCTCGGAGGCGGCCGGGGTCGTGGTGGACACCGGCCCCGAAGTCGTCGACCTGCGGCCCGGAGATCGGGTGCTGGGCATGGTCTTCGGCGGTTTCGGTCCACTGGGGACGGTCGACGAGCGGTTCCTGGCGCGGATACCCGCGGCGTGGTCCTGGCCGACCGCCGCTTCGGTGCCGCTGGTCTTCCTCACCGCCTACCACGGCCTGGTGGATCTGGCGGGCTTGCGCGCCGGCGAGAAGGTGCTCGTGCACGCGGGAGCGGGCGGCGTGGGCATGGCGGCGATCCAGCTGGCCCACCACCTCGGGGCGGAGGTGTTCGCCACCGCCAGCGAGGGCAAGCAGCACGTGCTGCGGTCGCTGGGCGTCGCGGACGACCACATCGCCTCCTCCCGCGACACCGCCTTCGAGGCGGCGTTCGCGCGGGTCGCCGGGGACGGCGGCATCGACGTGGTGCTCAACGCGCTGTCCGGGGAGTTCATCGACGCCTCGCTGCGGTTGCAGCCCAGCGGCGGCCGGTTCATCGAGATGGGCAAGACGGACCTGCGCGCGGACGTGCCCGGGGTGCGGTACCGCTCGTTCGACCTCGGGCTGGTCGACCCGGACCGCATCCAGGAGATGCTGCGCGCGGTGCTCGGCCTGTTCGACTCCGGCGCGCTGCGGCCGCTGCCGGTGCGGACCTGGGACGTGCGGCGGGCGCCGGAGGCGTTCCGGCACATGAGCCTCGCCCGGCACACCGGCAAGATCGTGCTCACCGTCCCGCGCGGCTGGGACCCGGACGGCACCGTGCTGATCACCGGAGGCACCGGCGGGCTCGGGGCGGAACTCGCCCGGCACCTCGTCGCCGAACGCGGCGTCCGGCACCTGCTGCTGGCGAGCCGCCGCGGCCCGGAGGCGCCCGGTGCGGCGGAGCTGCGCGCCGAACTCGCCGAGCACGGCGCCGAGGTCGTCCTCGCCGCCTGCGACGTGGCGGACCGGGACGCCGCCCGCGAGCTGGTGGGCGCGGTGCCCGCCGCGCACCCGCTGACCGCCGTGGTGCACACCGCGGGCGTCCTTGACGACGGGATCGTCGACGCGTTGACCCCGCAGCGGCTGGACGCGGTGCTGCGACCGAAGGTGGACGGGGCGTGGCACCTGCACGAGCTCACCGCCGACCTGGACCTGGCGGCGTTCGTCGTCTACTCCTCGGTGTCCGGGGTGCTGGGTAGCGCCGGGCAGGCCAACTACGCGGCGGGCAACGTGTTCCTGGACGCCCTCGCTCGGTACCGCCGGTCGCGCGGGCTGCCCGCGACGTCCCTCGCGTGGGGGGCGTGGGAGCAGGGCGTCGGCATGACCGCGGGGCTCGACGAGCGGGACCTGCGCCGCATCGGCGACAACGGGATGCCGCCGCTGCCGGTCGAGCGCGGGCTGGCCCTGTTCGACACCGCGATCGGCGCGGACGAACCGCTGGTGGTGCCGCTGGGCATCGGCTCGGCCGCGCCCCGCGCCCAGGGAGAGGTGCCCGCACTGCTGCGCGGACTGGTGCGCTCGACGCGCCGGTCGGCGGCGGCCGCGGACCCCGCCGCGGAGCGGGCCGGGCTCGCCGAGCGCCTCGCCGGACTGCGCGGCCCGGAGCGCGAGCAGGAGCTGGTGCTGCTGGTCCGCGATGCGGCCGCCGCAGTGCTCGGCCACGGCTCGGCGGCGGAGATCGGTGCGGAGCGGGAGTTCCGCCGCATCGGGTTCGACTCGCTCACCGCCGTGGAACTGCGCAACCGGCTCGCCGCGACGACCGGGGTGCGGCTGCCCTCCACGCTGGTCTTCGACCACCCGACGCCGCTCGCGGTGGCGGGAGTGCTCGCCGCCGCGCTCGGCGGCGCGGACGACGCCGACCACGCGGGCGGACCCGCCGGACCCGGCGGCCCGAACCGCTCCGCCGGACTGGGCGGGACGGCGCTGCTCGCCGAGCTGGACCACTTGGAGCACGCCCTCGCCGCCGCCGAGTCCGGCGCCGAGTTCCGCCGCGAGGTCACCACCCGGTTGCACGGCCTGCTGGAGCGCTACGGCGACGCCGCGCGGCACGGCGACGAGGAGACCGCGGAACCCGCGGTGGGCGAGCGCATCCAAGGGGCGAGCGCCGACGACCTGCTGACGTTCATCGACAACGAGCTCGGCAGGCGCACCCAGCCCTGACCGCAGCCCGCCGACACCGAACCGGACCCGTGCCGTGGCGCCGCGCGCGCCACCGCGGTCGTTCGCAGAGAGGAACCGACGATGCCGGACGAAAGCACTCTCGTCGATTACCTGAAGTGGGTCACCGCTGATCTGCACGAGACGCGCCAACGCCTGCACGAGGCGGAGACCGGCAGGCACGAGCCGGTGGCGATCGTCGGCATGGCCTGCCGGTTCCCCGGCGCCGACTCGCCGGAGCGGCTGTGGGAGCTGCTGTCGGCGGGCGAGGACGCGATCTCCGGGTTCCCCGCAGACCGCGGCTGGGACCTGGCGGCGCTCGGCGAGGGGCGCAGCGCCACCGGCCGCGGCGGGTTCCTGCCCGGTGCCGCCGACTTCGACCCGGGCTTCTTCGACATCTCCCCGCGCGAGGCGCTCGCGATGGACCCGCAGCAGCGGCACGCGCTGGAGGTGTCCTGGGAGGCGCTGGAGCGGGCCGGGATCGACCCGAAGTCGTTGCGGGGCAGCCGGACCGGGGTGTTCGTCGGCACCACCGGGCAGGACTACATCCACCTGGTGCTCGCCTCCGGCGAGGACCTGGAGGGGCACGCGTCGACCGGGATGGCGGCCAGCGTGCTCTCCGGCCGGGTGGCGTTCGCGCTGGGGCTGGAGGGCCCGGCGCTGACCGTGGACACCGCCTGCTCCTCCTCGCTGGTGGCGCTGCACCTGGCCGCGCAGGCGGTGCGCACCGGGGAGTGCTCGCTGGCGCTGGCCGGCGGCGTCACGATCATGACGACCTCGGCGAACTTCTCCTCGTTCAGCAGGCAGGGCGGGCTGGCGCCGGACGGGTTGTGCAAGGCGTTCTCCACCGACGCGGACGGCACCGCCTGGTCCGAGGGCGTCGGGATGCTCGCGGTCGAAACCCTCTCCGAAGCCCGGCGGCACGGGCACCGGGTGCTGGCGGTGCTGCGGGGCAGCGCGGTGAACCAGGACGGCGCGTCGAACGGCCTGACCGCGCCGAACGGACCCGCGCAGCAGCGGGTGATCCGCCAGGCCCTCGCCGGCGCCGATCTGTCCACTTCGGACGTGGACGTGGTGGAGGCGCACGGCACCGGGACCCGGCTGGGCGACCCGATCGAGGCGCAGGCGCTGCTGGCCACCTACGGGCGGGACCGGGAGCGGCCGCTGCTGCTGGGATCGGTCAAGTCGAACCTGGGGCACACCCAGGCCGCCGCGGGCGTCGCGGGCGTGATCAAGGTGGTGCAGGCGATGCGGCACGGCGAGCTGCCGCCGACGCTGCACGTGCGCAGCCCGTCCGAGCACGTGGACTGGGACACCGGTGCCGTCGAGCTGGCGACCGGCCGCACCGCGTGGCCCGCCACCGGGCATCCGCGCCGCGCCGGGGTGTCCTCGTTCGGGATCAGCGGCACCAACGCGCACGTGGTCCTGGAGCAGGCACCGGAGCCGCCGGAACCGGAACCCGAGCAGGTGCCGCGCCCGGCCGCGGTGCCGTGGCCGGTGTCCGGCCGCACCCCGGCCGCGTTGCGGGCCCAGCTGGACCGGCTCGCCGACTTCCGGGCCGAGCACCCGGGGTGCGACCGCCTCGACGTGGCGCGGTCGCTGGCGACCGGCCGGTCCGCCTTCGAACACCGGGCGGTGCTGCTGGCCACCGACGACGGCGTCGAGGAGGTGGCGCGCGGGGCGGTGGCCGCCGATCCGGGCAAGCTGGCGGTGCTGTTCTCCGGGCAGGGTTCGCAGCGGCTCGGCATGGGCCGCGAGCTGCACGCCCGGTTCCCGGTGTTCGCCGCGGCGCTGGACGCCGTGCTGGCGGAGCTGGACCGGCACCGCGACGACCCCCTGCGCGAGGTGATCTGGGGCGACGACCCGGCGGCGCTGGCGGACACCGGCAACACCCAGCCCGCGCTGTTCGCCGTCGAGGTGGCGCTGTACCGGCTGGCCGAGTCCTTCGGCGTGCGGGCCGACCTGCTCGGCGGCCACTCGGTGGGGGAGATCGCGGCCGCGCACGTCGCTGGCGTGTTCGCGCTCCCGGACGCCGCGAAGCTGGTGTCCGCCCGAGCCCGGCTGATGAGCCGGTTGCCCGCCGGGGGCGCGATGGTCGCGGTGCAGGCGAGCGAGACCGAAGTCGCGCCGTGGTGCACCGGCGCCACCGCGATCGCCGCGATCAACGGACCGCGGTCGACCGTGGTGTCCGGTGACGAGCGGGGCGTGCAGCACGTGATCGACCGGGCGCGGGCCGACGGGCGCGCGGCGAAGCGGCTCCGCGTCAGCCACGCGTTCCACTCGCCGCTGGTGGACCCGGTGCTGGCCGAGTTCCGCGCGGTGGTGCGGGAGTTGTCGTTCGCCCCGGCGGAGATCCCGGTCGTGTCCAACCTGACCGGGGAGCGGGCCACCGCGGAGCTGAGCACCCCGGAGTACTGGGTGCGCCACGTCCGGGAGGCGGTGCGCTTCGCCGACGGGGTGCGGGCGCTGTCCGAGGCGGGCGCGCAGACCTTCCTGGAACTGGGGCCGGACGGCTCGCTGTGCGCGATGGCCCAGGAGTCGCTGCCCACGACCGCGGTGGAAGTGCCCGCGCTGCGCCGGGGCCGCCCGGAGGAGGCGGCGTTCATGACCGCGCTCTCCCGGTTGCACGTGCGCGGACTGCGGGTGGATTGGGCGGAGCTGTTCGCCGGAACCGGGGCGCGCCGCGTCGACCTGCCCACCTACGCCTTCCAGCACGAGCGGTTCTGGCCCGCGCCGTCGGCCGGAGCCGCGGACGCGGCCGGGCTGGGGTTGCGCGCGGTGCACCACCCGGTGCTCGGCGCCGCGGTGGGGCTGGCCGGTTCCGGCGCGGTGGTGCTGACCGGCCGGATCGCGGCGGACGCGGCGCGCGGCGTCGTGCCGGCGGCCGCGTTCGCGGAGCTGGCGCTGCGGGCGGCCGACGAGGTGGGCTGCGACCAGGTGGCGGAGCTGGTGCTGGGCGCCGAACCGGTGTCCGCGGCGGAACCGGTCGCGGTGCAGCTGCGGATCGAGGAGGCCGACGGGTCCGGCCACCGGGAGTTCGCGGTGCACACCCGGCCCGCGGCGGCCGAGGACGCCGAGTGGGTCGAGCGCGGCACCGGCGTGCTGGCCGCCGCGGCCGCACCGGAGGTCGACTTCGACGGGGAGCCGCCCGCCGGGGCCGAACCGCTGTCGCGGGACGAGCCGTTCGAGGTGCTGCACCGGGACGGAGCCGTGTTCGCCGAGGTCGCGCTGCCCGCGGGAGTGCCCGCCGCGGGCCACGACCTGCACCCCGCGCTGCTGGACGCGGTGGCCCGCGTCGCCGCGGCCGTGCCCGGTGCGGGCGGCGCGCGCGCCACCCGCTGGAGCGGGATGTCCTTGCACGCCACCGGTGCCGAGGTGTTGCGCGTGCGGGCGCGCCCCGGCGCGGACGGGGCCGAGGTCGTCGCCGTCGACGGCCGGGGGAACCCGGTGCTGGTGGTGGCCTCGCTGCACCACGACGGGGAAACCCCGGCCGCTCCCCGGGAACCGGACACCGCCGCGGCCGCCGCGGACGTGGACGTGTCCCGCTCGCTGTTCGGGCTGAACTGGGTTCCCGGCCCCGCGCCGAAGCCGGTCGGCGGGCGGCGCTGGGCGATCGTCGGCGGCGACGAGTTCGACCTGGCGTACGCGCTGCACCGCGCGGACGAGGCGGTGGTGGGCTACGGCGAGTCGCTGTCGGACCTGACGCGCGGCGGCACCGCACCGGACGTGTTCCTGGTCCCGGTGACCGGCGGTGCCGCGGCGGAACCGGACGCGGTGCACGAGCTGGCCCGCCGTGCGCTCGCCCTGCTCCAGGAGTGGCAGTCCGACCAGCGGCTCACCGGTTCGCACCTGGTGTTCGTCACCCGGGGCGCGGTGTCGGTGTCCGGCGAGGCGCTTGCGGACGTGGCCGCGGCGGCGGTGTGGGGCCTGGTGCGGTCCGCGCAGGCCGAGGAGCCCGCGGGGCGGTTGCTGCTGATCGATCTGGACGACGCGTTCACCTCGGCGGCGGTGCTGCCCGGGTTGCTGGGCGCCGAGGAACCGCAGCTCGCGGTGCGCCAGCGGGAGGTCCGGGTGGCACGCCTGGTGCCGCTGCCCGCGGCCGGGCACGCTGTGGAGTCCACAGTGGACGATTCTGGTGGCGGTGCGGGCGCGGTGAACGGCGGTGGCTCGACGGCCGCGCGGCGTCGCGACCCGGCGGCACCCGCGAACTGGCATCCCGAGGGCACCGTGCTCATCACCGGCGGCACCGGTGGGCTCGGCGCCGAACTGGCCCGGCACCTGGTCGCCGAGCACGGCATCCGGCACCTGGTGCTGGCGAGCCGCCGCGGTCCGGCGGCACCGGGCGCGCTGGAGCTGCGCGCGGAGCTCACCGCGCACGGCGCCGAGGTGCGGATCGCCGCCTGCGACGCGGCGGACGCGGCGGCGGTGGCCGGGCTGCTGGCCGAGATCCCCGCCGCGCACCCGCTCACCGCCGTGGTGCACACCGCGGGCGTGCTCGACGACGGCGCGATCGGCTCGCTCACCGCCGACCGGCTGGACCGGGTGCTGCGGCCGAAGGTGGACGCCGCGTGGCGGCTGCACGAGGCGACCCGGGACCGGGACCTGGCCGCGTTCCTGCTGTACTCCTCGGTCTCCGGCGTGATGGGCGGCCCCGGCCAGGGGAACTACGCGGCCGCCAACGCCTTCCTGGACGCCCTGGCGCAGCACCGCCGCGCGCAGGGCCTGCCCGCGCAGTCGCTCGCCTGGGGGCCGTGGGCGCCGGCGAGCGGGATGACCGCCGCGCTCACCGAGGCAGACCGGGAGCGGATGGCCGGGTCCGGGCTGCCGCCGCTGTCCGCGGCGCAGGGCCTGGCGCTGTTCGACGCCGCGCGCACCCGGGACGAGGCCCTGGTGGTGCCGATCCGCACGAACGCCACGGGCATGCGCGGGCAGGGGCACGTGCCGCCGGTGCTGCGGGAGCTGATCCCCGCGTCCCGCCGCCCCGCCGCGGCGGCGCGCGGTTCCGCGGGCTCGCGGGGCGAGCGGATCGCCGCGGCCGACGGCGCGGACCGGCACCGGCTGCTCACCGAGCTGGTGGTGGAGCACGCCGCCGCCGTGCTCGGGCACCGGGACGCGGCCGCGGTCGACCAGGAACGGGACTTCCTGGAACTGGGCTTCGATTCGCTGATCGCCGTCGAGCTGCGCAACCGGGTGGGGGAGGAGCTGGACCTGCGGCTGGCGGCTTCGGTCGTGTTCGATGCCAGGACCCCGGACGCGCTGGCCCGGTGGCTGGGCGGCGAACTCGACGCGCGGGTCGCGCCCGCCGCGGGCGGGGCCCGGTCCCAGGGCGGGCCGAACGACACCCTGGTGAACCTGTTCCTGTCCGGCGTGCACTGCGGCAAGCGCAAGGAGTCGATGCGGATGCTGGGCGCGGTCGCCGCGACCCGCCCGACCTTCGAGACGCCCGCCGAGCTGGCCGAGCTGCCCGAGCCGGTGACGCTGGCCGACGGCCCGACCGATCCGCGGCTGATCTGCGTGAGCTCGCCGGGCGCGACCGGCGGGGTGCACCAGTACGCGCGGATCGCCGCGCACTTCCGCGGGATCCGGCACGTCTCGGCGCTGCCGCTGGTCGGTTTCGGGTCGGGGGAGGCGCTGCCGGAGCACGGCGCGGCGGCGGTCCGCTCGGTCGCGGAGAGCGCGCTGCACGGCAGCGACGGCGATCCGTTCGTGCTGATCGGGCACTCCACCGGCGGCACCATCGCCTACCACGCGGCGGGCCTGCTGGAGGACACCTGGGGCGTGCGTCCCGAGGCGGTGGTCCTGCTGGACACGCTGAGCCTGCGCTACGACGACAACGACGACATCGACTACGACGAGGTGGCGAACTACTACCTGGCCGACATCGATTCCCCGTCGGTGAACCTCAACAGCGCCCGGCTCTCGGCGATGGTGCACTGGTACAACAAGGTCGCCGCGTTCGCGGACGCCCCGGTGACCACCGCGCCGACCTTGCTGGTGCGCTGCTCGGTGCCCGTCCCGGGCAGCCGCGGCACGAAGGCGCCGCCGGTGATCGACACCGATGCGGTGCGGACCATCGAGGCCGACCACCTCTCGCTGGCCAAGGAGCACTCGGAGCTGACCGCGCAGGTGGTGCGCGACTGGCTCGCCGAGCTGGTGCCCGCCCGAACCTGATCCCCTCGCCGGTCCGCCGCTCCCCGCGCGGCGCCCCGCAGGTTGTCCGCGCAGTCGATCCGTACAGCGGAGGAATCGCCCATGAGTCAATCCCTCGACCTGCCGAAGCTGGGCACCGGTCCCTCGGCCATGCTCCGCCCGCCGAAGGAGCTGCGGGACCTGCAGGAACAGGCTCCGGTCTGCAAGGTGCGCACGCCCGCCGGGGACGAGGCGTGGCTGGTGACCCGGCACGAAGAGGTCAAGCAGCTGCTCAAGGACGAGCGGATCAACCGCTCGCACCCCGATCCGCCCTCGGCGCCCCGCTACGTGGACACCCCGTTCTTCAACTTGCTGATCACCGATTCCGACCCGGCGGAGGCGACCCGGCTGCACCGGGAGATGCGGTCGCTGCTGACACCGAGCTTCTCCGCCCGCAGGCTGGCCCGGCTGCGCCCGAAGGTGGTGGAGCTGGCCGAGGAGATGGTGCAGGCGCTGGTGGACAAGGGTCCGCCGGTCGACCTGCACGCCGAGTTCTCCCAGCCGTTCGCGCTGCAGGTGCTCTACGAGCTGATCGGCGTGCCGCCGGAGGACCGGATGCACATCGTGCGGATGCTGGGCCGGATGGCGGTGCTCGGCGACCCCGCGGCCGCGGAGGAGGGCGCCGCCGAGCTGTTCGGCTACATCTCCGAGCTGGTGGGCCGCAAGCGCGGCGACCCGGGCGAGGACGTGATCTCCCGGCTCTGCGAGGCGGGCCTGGACGACGAGCGGATCGGCACCCTCGCCGCCGGCGTGCTGTTCGCCGGATTGGACAGCGTGATCAGCCACATCGACGTCGGCGTGCTGGTGCTGGCGGGCAACCCGGACAAGCGGGACGCCGCGATGCGCGACGCCGGCACGATGGCGATCGCGGTGGAGGAGGTGCTGCGCGCGGCGAAGGCGGGCAGCTCGATGCTGCCGCGCTGGGCGGCCGAGGACGTGGAGATCGGTGGGGTGACGATCCGGACCGGCGAGCTGGTGCTGCTGGACTTCACGCTGTCCAACTTCGACGAGCGCGCCTTCGAGGACCCGGAGCGCTTCGACGTGGGCCGGGTGCCGAACCCGCACCTGACCTTCGGGCACGGGGTGTGGCACTGCATCGGGGCCCCGCTGGCGCGCGTGGAGCTGCAGACGGCGTTCAGCACGCTGTTCGGCCGCATCCCGAACCTGCAGGTCGCGGTCGCGCCGGAGGACCTGAAGCTGGAGAGCGGCCAGCTCTCCGGCGGCGTCCTGGAACTGCCGATCACCTGGTGAGCGGGCGGGTGCCGCGGCGGAACGCCCCGCCGCGGCGCCCCCGGGCCGGCGCGGTGGCGCCGCGCGGCCGATGCGGACGCGGCCGCTGGATGCCCGGTCGGCGAGTGCCCAACCGACGGGTGCCCAGCCGACGGGTGCCCAGCCGGCGGGTGCGCGGCCGAAGAGTTCGCGGCCGACGGGTGCCCGGCCGAGGGCGGCAGGGCCGACGAGGGTGCGGGCGAAGGCGCGGACGAGGTGCCGCGCGGCGAGTGCGGTGCTCCGGAGATCCATACCTCCGATGCTGCCCGCGTCGAACACGGGTTCGCATCGCTGGATCGGGCGTGACTCGGACGGGGGACAACCCACCCGCCGCAACGGGTGGGCCGCCCACCTGCGGTGGAGCCTCAGGCCTCTTCGACGGTGATCGCCTGCGACGGGCAGATCAGGGCCGCCTGGCGCACGTCGTCCGCGTGCTCCGCGCCGGGCGTCTCGTCGAGCAGCGTCACGACGCCGTCGTCGTCCTGGTCGAACACGTCGGGCGCGGACAGCACGCACTGTCCGGCACCGACGCAGCGGTCCTTGTCCGCGGTGATCTTGAGCATGGCTGTCTCCTTCGGGAACGGTGCGTGGTCACCAGCGGACCGGCAGTGAGTGCAGCCCGAACAGCACGCCGTCGTACTTGAAGGGCAACTCCTCCACCGGTACCGCCGGTTCCAGCTTAGGGATGCGCTCGAACAGGACCCGGTACGCGAGGTCCATCTCCCCGCGCACCAGGTTCTGCCCGAGGCACTGGTGCACCCCGTAGCCGAAGGCCACGTGGTGCCGCGCGGCGCGCGTCGGGTCGAAGCGGTGCGGGCAGCCGAAGGCGGCCTCGTCGTGGTTGGCGGCGGCGACCAGCGGGACGATGCCCTCGCCCTTCGCGATGCGCTGGCCGCTGATCTCCAGGTCGTCGACGGCGACCCGCAGCGCCACCAGGTCGGCCACCGAGTGCAGCCGCAGCAGCTCCTCGACGATGCCGTCGGCGCGGATCCACTCGGGGTGCAGCAGCAGCGTCAGCACGCCCAGCGAGATGTTGTTCGCGGTCGTCTCGTGCCCGGCGATGAGCAGCAGCATCGCGACGCCGGACAGCTCGGCGGCGGACATGGTGCCCACCGCGAGCAGCCGGCTGATCAGGTCGTCGCCCGGCCGCTTCTCCTTGATCGAGATGAGCCTGCCGAGGTAGCGCAGCAGCTCCGTGGTGGCGGCCTCGCGCTCCTGGTCGGTGGCGGTGGTGCTGACCAGCGTCCGGGTCTTGGCCTCGAAGAAGTCCCGGTCCGCCTTCGGCACCCCGAGCAGGCTGGAGATCACCAGCGACGGCACCGGCAGCGCGAAGTCCGCCACCAGGTCCGCGGTATCGCCCGCGGCGAGCATGGCGTCCACCCGGTCCTGCACGACCTGCTCGATGGCGGGGCGCATGTCCCGGATGCGGCGCACCGAGAACTCGGAGATCAGCGTCTTGCGGAACCGGTCGTGGTCGGGCGGGTCGAGCGCCACGAACCAGCCGGGCATGGTGTCGGGGGAGGGCACGCCACCGGTCTTGCCGAGCAGGCTGGGGAACCCCTCGTGCGTCGGGTTGGAGCTGACGCGCGGGTCGGTGAGCACGGTGCGCACGTCCTCGTGCCGCGTCACCAGCCACACGACGGCGCCGGTGGGCAGCCGGGCGCGCACCAGCCCGGGCCGCGCGCGGAAGTCGGCGTACTCGGCGGGCGGGAACGACGCGCCGGGGCGGCGCATCGGGAAGTCGACCACGTCGGACATGATCCGCACTCCATCGTCGTCTGCTGGTGGTCAGTTCCGGCCGTAGAACTCGCGGATGCGGGCCACGACGTGCTCCTGGTCGGCGGCGGTGAGCCCGGTGTAGGTGGGCAGGTAGAGCCCGTCCGCGCTGAGCCGGGCGGCGTTGAGCTCGGGCCAGGCGGCGTCGAAGTAGCCGGGCTGGCGGCTCATCGGCTTGAAGAACAGCCGGGTCTCGATGCCGTGCTCGGCGAGGTGGGCGCGCAGCCCCTCGCGGTCGCGGGCGCGCAGGTCGTACATCCACAGCACGTCGCGCGGCGGCATCAGCCCGATGCCGTCGACGTCGCGCAACCCCTCGTCGTAGCGCTGCTCGATCTCCTTCCGCAGTGCGAGGATCTCGTCGAGCCGTTCGGTCTGGGCGAGGGCGACGGCGGCCTGCATCGCGGTCATCCGGAAGTTGTAGGCCAGCTTCTTGTGCAGGAAGCCGTGATCCGCGGTGAAGGCCATGCCGCGCAGGTGCGCGAGCTGCCCGGCCAGCCACGGGTCGCCGGTGAGGCAGATCCCGCCCTCCCCGGCCGTAATGATCTTGTTGGCGAACAGCGAGAAGCAGGCGATGTCGGCGACCGGCGGTACCCCGTGCGCTTCCGCGGAGTCCTCCACGACGCGCAGGCCGTACTGGTGCGCCAGCTCCATGATCGGGTCCATCGCGCAGCGCCTGCCGTACACGTGCACGGGCATGATCACCTTGGTGCGCGGGGTGATCTTCTCCTCGATGCGGTCCACGTCGATGTTCAGGTCGTCGCCGCAGTCCACGAACACCGGGGTCGCGCCGTGGTAGGTGACCGCCCAGGCGGAGGCGATCATGGTGAACTCGGGGACGATGACCTCGTCGCCGGGCCCGACCCCGAGCGCGCGCAGCGCCAGCGTCAGCGCCGTGGTGCCCGAGGAGCAGGCCACGCCGTGCGCGGACCCGTGCCTGCGGGCGAACTCCTCCTCGAAGCGCGGCACGAACGGGCCCTGCGAGGAGATCCAGCCCCCGGCGACGGCCTCGGTGACGTACTCCTGCTCGCGGCCCCGCAACCAGGGCTGGGAGACCGGAACGCGCATCACAGCCCCGCCTTCTGCGCGGCGAGCGCGGGCAGGCCGGTCAGCAGGTCCGCGGCCGCCTCCCGGCCACCCGCGTCGCGCAGCAGCTGCCCGAACACCTCGGCGCGGTCCCGGAACGACTGCTCGTCGAGCACCCGGGTGAGCTTGTCCAGCACGTCCGCGACGTCGATCGTCTCCGGCCGGTCCAGAGTGAGGCTCACCCCGAAGTCGCGGCCGCGCACCGCCTGGTCGTCGCAGTCCACCCACAGCGGCCGGACCACCAGCGGCTTGCCGAAGTGCAGGCCTTCGTGGAAGCCGTTGCCGCCCGCGTGGGTGAAGAACAGCCGCACCGAGGGGTGCGCGAGCACGTCCAGCTGCGAGGGCACCCAGGCCTCCACCCGCAGGTTCGCGGGCAGCTCGTCCGCCGGGGGCAGCAGGTGCTGCTGCTCGGCGGGCAGCTTCCACAGCACGTCGGTGCCGCGCTCGCCGAGCCTGCGGGTGACCTCCAGCAGCGAGCGCACCTGCTCGGCGGTGAGCCGCGTGATGGTGCCGAAACCCATGTACACCACGGAGTCACGCGCGGACAGCCAGGCGGCGAGCCCGTCGTCCTCGGGCGCCTGCGGCAGCGGCGGCACCATCGTGCCGACCAGCCGCAGGTGCTCGGGGGCGGAGAACGGGTAGTCCAGTTCGGGGACGGAGTAGCACAGCACCAGCTCCGCGTGCTCGATGCGGGACATGAACCCGCCCGCCTCCGGCGCGATGCCCAGCTCGTCGCGGATCCGCTGGTCCCGGGCGGCGCGTTCGCGCAGCTCCTTGGTGAGGAACATGCCGAGCGTGCGGAACTTGAACACCCGGTTCGCGAGCCGCTGCCACGGCGACATCTCGTAGGGCAACCCGGAGTGCGGGACGGGGAAGTCCGGTCCGGTGTAGGACTTCGCGAACGGGATGTGCGAGGTGAGCACGTTGCTCGGCATGAACGGCACGCCCAGCACGAACGGGATGCCCTTGGTGATGGCCAGTTCGCAGCCGTAGGAGCACATGCTCTCCACGACCAGCAGCGCCGGGCGGATCTCCTCGACGGCGGCCTCCAGCGCGCGGTACTTGTCGATGCGCGCCTCGGGGGAGAAGGTGTGCCGGATGACCGCGCGGTGCGCCTTGAAGCGGGACCGCTGCGTGACCTCCCGGTACACCTCGTCGTCCCAGGTGACCGCGGACATCTCCGGGACGACCGGGCCGAGCGGGACGAAGTGCACCGGGCTGTCCACCTGCTGCGCGGCCACCTCGTCGCGCCGGTTGTCGTCGGTGGCGAAGTGCAGGTCGGCGACACCGCGCCGGGACAGCTCCTGCGCCAGCACGAGCAGCGGGTTGAGCAGCCCGCTCTCCGGGTAGCTGACGAACAGGATCGGCCGCCGGGTCGATTCCATGGGCACACCCTCCAGAGTCGGCGTCCCGGCCGGGACGGGGAACTTTCTCCCACAGCGGGGTGCGGGGAATCCTTAGTCCTGCGCCCGCTTCCAGCCCCGCGACCTGCGGCTCTAGGGAAAAGTACAGCGAATCGGCACCTACGCTGCGCACTCGAATGGTGCAGTCCCGCCCGACTTCTCCTGAGGTGGTGCAGCGCATGACGATCCGGCGCACGACGAGCCCGACCGGTGCCGATCCCGGTGGCGCGGCCGATCCGATCGCGGTGGTGTCGATGGCGTGCCGGTTCCCCGGTGGGGTGCGGTCCCCGGAGGACCTGTGGGAGCTGGTGGGCTCCGATTCCGGTGCGGCGTCGGCGTTTCCGCTCGACCGGGGCTGGGACGTGGACGCGCTGCGCGCGGCCTGTGCGGTGGAGACCGGGGGTTTCCTGCCGGACGCGGCCGGGTTCGACGCGGAGTTCTTCGGGATCTCGCCGCGGGAGGCGCTGGCGATGGATCCGCAGCAGCGGGTGCTGCTGGAGGTCGTCTGGGAGGCGCTGGAGCGCGCCGGGATCGACCCGGAGTCGTTGCGTGGCAGCCGGACCGGCGTGTTCGCGGGCCTGCACGGCCAGGACTACGCGGTGGCCGCGGAAGGCGCGGCGGAGGACGTGAGCGGGCACGCGGTGACCGGGTTCTCGCCCGCGGTCGCCGCCGGCCGGGTGGCGTACCTGCTGGGGTTGTCCGGTCCGGCGCTGGCGGTGGACACGGCGTCCTCGTCGTCGCTGGTGGCGGTGCACGTGGCGGCGCGGTCGCTGGCGGCGGGCGAGTGCGAACTGGCGCTGGTGGCGGGGGTGTCGGTGATGTCCACGCCCGCCGCGTTCGTCGGCTACTCGCGGCAGGGCGGGCTGGCCGCCGACGGTCGCTGCAAGCCGTTCTCCGCCGACGCGGACGGCACGGCCTGGTCGGAGGGCGCCGGGGTGGTGCTGCTGGAACCGCTGTCGCGGGCGCGCGAGCACGGACACGAGGTGCTGGCGCTGCTGCGCGGGTCGGCGGTGAACTCCGACGGCGCCTCGACCGGTCTGACCGCGCCGAGCGGGGCGGCGCAGCGCGCGGTGATCCGGGACGCGCTCGCCGCCGCCGGACTCGAACCGTCCGATGTGGACGTGGTGGAGGCGCACGGCACCGGGACCCCCGTGGGCGATCCGGTGGAGGCCGAGGCACTGCTGGCGACCTACGGGCAGGACCGGGAGGTGCCGCTGCTGCTGGGATCGCTGAAGGGCCACCTGGGACACGCGCAGGCCGCCGCCGGCATGGCCGGGTTGATCAAATCGGTGCTGGCGCTGAGCCGGGACCGGCTGCCGGGCATCCGGAACCTGCGCGCCCCGACCACCGAGGTGGACTGGACCGCGGGTGCGGTGGAGGTGCTGGCCGGGCCCGCGCCGTGGCCGCGCACCGACCGGGTGCGCCGCGCCGGGGTGTCCTCGTTCGGCATCAGCGGGACGAACGCGCACGTCATCGTGGAACGACCGGAGCCGGTCGAGCAGGCGGAGCCGGCTGCCGAGATCGAGCCGGCGGCGGTGCCGCTGCCGGTGTCGGCGCGCTCGGCCGGGGCGTTGGAGGAGCTGGTCGCCCAGGTCGCGGACCTGGCCGACGGGAGCTCGGGCCCCCCGGTGGACCTGGGCTGGTCGCTGGCGACGCGGCGGCACCTCTTCGAGCGGCGCGCGGTGCGGCTGAGCACCGCGGACGGCACGGCCGAGGTGGCGCGCGGGACCGCCGAGGACGGGCCGCTGGCGGTGCTGTTCTCCGGGCAGGGTTCGCAGCGGCTCGGCATGGGCCGCGAGCTGCACGCCCGGTTCCCGGTGTTCGCCGCGGCCTTCGACGAGGTCCTCGCCGAGCTGGACCCGCACCTGGAGCGGCCGCTGCGCGAGGTGGTGTGGGGCGCCGACCAGGCCGCGCTGGACGGGACGGGGTGCGCGCAGCCCGCGCTGTTCGCGGTCGAGGTCGCGCTGTTCCGCCTCGCCGAGTCGCACGGCATCCGCCCCGGCCACGTGGGTGGCCATTCGGTCGGCGAGGTGACCGCCGCGCACGTCTCCGGTGCGCTGCCGCTGCCGGACGCGGCGGCGCTGATCGCGGCCCGGGGCCGGTTGATGCAGGCGCTGCCGCCCGGCGGCGCGATGGCCGCGGTGCAGGCGGCGGAGGCGGAGGTGGCCCCGCTGCTCACGGACCGGCTGGGTGTGGCCGCGGTGAACGCGCCGGACGCGGTGGTCGTCTCCGGTGACGCCGAGCAGGTGGCCGCGCTGGCCGAGCATTTCACCGAGCTGGGCCGCAAGGCGAACCGGCTGCGGGTGTCGCACGCCTTCCACTCGCCGTTGGTGGAACCGGTGCTGGCGGAGTTCCGCGAGGTCGTCGCGGGCCTGTCGTTCGCCGAGCCGTCGATCCCGGTGGTGTCCAACCGCACCGGTGCCCTCGCCGGGCCGGGCGAGCTGTCCGATCCGGAGCACTGGGTGCGGCACGTGCGGGAACCGGTGCGGTTCGCCGACGGTGTCGCCGCGCTGCACGCGGCGGGGGTGCGGCGGTTCCTGGAGCTGGGGCCGGACGGCGTGCTGTCCGGGCTGGTGCCGGAGTCGGTGCCGGACGGCCGCGCGGTCGTCGTGCCCGCGTTGCGCCGGGATCGGGACGAGGAGGCGGCGTGGGTGACCGCGCTGGCCCGGCTGCACGTCACCGGCGTCCCGGTGGACTGGTCCGCGGTGTTCGCCGGTACCGGGCCGCGTCCGGTGGCGCTGCCGACCTACCCGTTCCAGCACGAGCGGTTCTGGCCGACGAGGACGACCGCGGGCCCGGTCGCGGCGAGCGCTGCGGGAACCACGGCGCCGCAACGGGTTCCGGAGGTGCCGGACCGGTTCGCCGAGCTGCCGGAGCGCAAGCGGGTGCCGTTCCTGCTGGACCTGGTGCGCGCCGAGGCCGCCGCGGTCCTCGGGCACCGCGACCTCGACCGGGTGGGCGCGGACCGGGTGTTCAAGGAGGCGGGCTTCGAGTCGCTGACCGGCGTGGAGCTGCGGGACAGGCTGGGCGCCGCGACGGGCCTGCGGCTGCCGACCTCGCTGGCGTTCGACCGCCCCACCCCGCGCGCGGTGGCCGAGCACCTCGCCGGGCTGCTCGCCGCCGATCTCCCGACGACGGACCTGACCGCCGAGCTGGCCGACTGGGAACGCCGCCTGGCCGACGTTCCCGCGGACCCGGCGGAGCGGGAACGACTGGCGGCCCACCTGGACCGCCTCGCCGCGCGCCTCCGCGGGGCCCCGCCGAACGACACCGCCGACGACGACGTAGCCGAAGCCTCCCTGGACCGCCTCCTCGACCTCATCGACGAGGAGTTCGTCGCCTGACCCCTTCCTCTCCGTCGTCCCGTCAGCGGCGCAGCCGCTGAGCAGCCGACCACCGCAGCAACAGGACCACCAGCGGGTTCTCAGCGGTGTCCTCGTGAGGACAGCGTTTTCACACGTGGCGGAGCCACCGGTGAGAACGATCCCGCAGCGAGGGCGCCGCTGAGGTTCCGCCACCGGACCCGCGAAGCACGACGAGTTCGGAGATCGCCGAGCAAAGGACTGACCGGTGCAGGATGACCAGCAGGACAAAGTCGTCGACTACTTGCGGCGGCTCACCGTCGACCTGCGCCACGCGCGCAGGCGCATCGAGGAGCTGGAGGACCGCGAGCGGGAACCGATCGCGGTGGTCGGCATGGCGTGCCGCTACCCGGGCGGGGTCCGTTCGCCGGAGGACCTGTGGGAGCTGGTGGCGGCGGGCGCGGACGCGGTGTCGGACTTCCCCGCGGACCGCGGCTGGGACCTGGCGGCGCTGCGCCGCGACAGCACCACCACGACCGGCGGTTTCCTGGACGACGCGGCGGGGTTCGACGCGGAGTTCTTCGGGATCTCCCCGCGCGAGGCGCAGGCGATGGACCCGCAGCAGCGGTTGCTGCTGGAGGTGTGCTGGGAGGCGGTGGAGCGCGCCGGGGTGGTGCCGGCGGCGTTGCGCGGCACCCGGGCCGGGGTGTTCGTCGGCTCCTACCACTGGGGCCGGTCGCAGGCGGTGGCCGCGGACCTGGGCGGACACACGATGACGGGCACGGCGGCGAGCGTGCTGTCCGGCAGGCTCGCGTACGCGCTGGGCCTGGAGGGCCCGGCGCTGACGGTGGACACGGCGTGCTCGTCGTCGCTGGTGGCGCTGCACCTGGCGGCGCGGTCGCTGCGCGCGGAGGAGTCGTCGCTGGCGATCGTCGGCGGGGTGACGGTGCTGTCGGACCCATCGTTGTTCGTGGAGTTCAGCAGGCAGGGCGGATTGTCGGCGGACGGGCGCTGCAAGGCGTTCTCGGCGGACGCGGACGGCACGGGCTGGGCGGAGGGCGCCGGGGTGCTGGTGCTGCAACGGCTCGCCGACGCGCGTCGGGAGGGGCGCGAGGTGCTGGCGGTGCTGCGCGGCAGCGCGGTGAACCAGGACGGCGCGTCGAACGGGCTGACGGCGCCGAACGGCCCGGCGCAGCGGCGGGTGATCGAGCGGGCGCTGGCGAGCGCCGGGCTCGAACCGTCCGATGTGGACGCCGTCGAGGCGCACGGCACGGGTACTCCGCTGGGTGATCCGATCGAGGCGCAGGCGCTGCTGGAGGCCTACGGGACCGGCCGGGACCGGCCGCTGTGGCTGGGTTCGTTGAAGTCGAACATCGGGCACGCGCAGGCCGCCGCCGGCGTCGGTGGCGTGATCAAGGTGGTGCAGGCGATGCGGCACGGCGTGCTGCCGCGCACCTTGCACGCGGCGGAACCGTCACCGCACGTGGACTGGAACTCCGGTTCGCTGCGCCTGCTGACCGAGCAGGTGGACTGGCCGGGCACCGATCGGCCGCGGCGGGCCGCGGTGTCCTCGTTCGGGGTGAGCGGCACCAACGCGCACGCCGTGCTGGAGCAGGCGCCGCCGGTGGCGGCCGGCGAGCCCGGCGACGCGGCACCGGAGTCCGGTGGCACCGTCCCGTGGGTGCTCTCCGCCCGCACCGAGCGGGCGTTGCGCGCGCAGGCCGAGCGGCTGGCCGACCACCTCGGCTCCGCCGAGCCGGATCCGGTGGACGTCGGGCATGCGCTGCTGCGCACCCGCTCGTCGTTCGAGCACCGCGCCACCGTGCTCGGCGCGGACCGGGAGCGGCTGCTGTCCGGGTTGCGCTCGCTCGCCGCGGACACCCCGGACCCGTCGGTCGTGCGGGGCGTCGCGGACGTCGGCGCCGACGGCGGGATCGTGTTCGTCTTCCCCGGCCAGGGCGCCGCGTGGGCCGGGATGGGTCGCGCGCTGCTGGTCGAGTCGCCGGTGTTCGCGGCGCGCATCGCCGAGTGCGAGCAGGTGTTCGCCGAGTTCGTGGACTGGTCGCTGGTGGCGGTGCTGCGCGGCGAGGACGGCGCCCCGTCGCTGGAGCGCGACGACGTGCAGCAGCCGGCGACGTTCGCGGTGATGGTGGCGCTGGCCGAGCTGTGGCGGTCCCGCGGCGTCGAACCCGATGCGGTGGTTGGCCATTCGCAGGGCGAGATCGCGGCCGCGGTGGTGGCCGGGGCGCTGTCGTTGCGGGACGGCGCGCAGCTGGTCGCGCGGCGCGGGAAGGTCATCGGCGAACGGCTCGCGGGGACCGGCGGCCTGCTCTCGGTGGCGCTGCCGCGCGACGACGCGCAGCGCCGGATCGAGGGCCGGGAGCTGTCGCTGGCCGCGGTGAACGGCCCGGCGTCGGTGGCGGTCTCCGGTTCGGAGGCCGAGCTGGACGCGCTGGCCGCGGAGCTCGTCGCGGAGGACGTGCGGGTCCGCCGGGTCCCGATGGACTACCCGTCGCACTCCGCGCACGTCGAACCGCTGCGGGCGGAACTGCTCGCCGGGTTCGCCGGGATCACCCCGCTGGTGCCGCGGGTCCCGTTCCGCTCCACCGTCACCGGCGAGTGGTGCACCGCGGCGGACACCGGCCCCGAGCACTGGTTCCGGAACATGCGCGGCACCGTGCTGTTCGCCCCGGCCGTGGACGCCCTGCTGGCGGACGGTTTCCGGGTGTTCCTGGAGATCGGGGCACACCCGGTGCTGACCGCGGCCGTGCAGGACCTGATCGAGCGGCACGAGGTGCCCGCCGTCGCCCCCGGCACGCTGCGCCGCGACGACGGCGGGCTCGACCGGTTCCTGACCGCGGCGGCCGAGGTGTTCGTCCGCGGCGCCGGGGTGGACTGGTCCCGCGACCTGTCCGGTGGCCGGGTGGTGGACCTGCCGACCTACGCCTTCCAGCACCAGCGGTTCTGGACCGGGCCGTCGCGGGCGGGCGATGCGGTGGACGCGGAGTTCTGGGCGGCGGTGGAGCAGCGGGACGCGCGGGCGCTGACCGCGAACCTGGACGTGGACGAGCGGGCGCTGGCCGCGGTGCTGCCCGCGCTCTCGGCGTGGCGGGAGCAGCGCCGCGCGGCCTCGGCGGCCGACGCGTGGCGCTACGAGGTGGGCTGGACACCGGTGGACGACCTGGGCGGGGTCCCGCCGGGCCGCTGGCTGCTGGTCGGCACCGGCGAAGACGACGAGGTGGCGGACGCGCTCGCCGCGTGCGGCGTCCAGGTCGAGCGGCTGGTGCTCGACGAGTCCCACCTGGACCGGGACGTGCTCGCCGCCGGGCTGGCCGATGCGGGCGGGGTCGCGGGCGTCGTCTCCACGCTCGCCGGCCACGAGGAGCCGGGGGAGCGGTACCCGGACCTGCCGCTGGGCTTGGCGTTGACCGTCTCCCTGGTGCAGGCGCTCGGCGACGCGGGTCTCGACGCTCCGATGTGGACGGTCACCCGGGACGCGGTGGCCGCGGCCGCGGACGACGCGGTGGCGAACCCGGTGCAGGCGCAGGTGCAGGGCGTGTCCTGGACGGCGGCGCTGGAACATCCGCTGCGCTGGGGCGGGACCGTGGACCTGCCCGCACGACCGGGCGAGCGGGACGCGTCGCTGCTGGCGGCGGTGCTCGCCGACCCGCGCGGTGAGGACCAGCTGGCCGTCCGGGACGGCGCGGTGCTGGCCCGCCGCGTGGTGCGCGCCGCCGCACCGCGCCCGGTGCGCAGCTGGGAACCGCGCGGCACGGTGCTGATCACCGGCGGCACCGGCGCGATCGGGCCAGACCTGGCGCGCTGGCTCGCCGAGCGGGGTGCGGGGCGCATCGTGCTCACCTCGCGGCGCGGCCCGGATGCCGAGGGCGTGCCGGAGCTGGTCGCGGAACTGGCCGAGCTCGGCACCGAGGTCACCGTCGAGTCCTGCGACGTCGCCGACCGGGACGCGCTCGCCGCGCTGCTGGACCGGCTCGCCGCCGCGGGCCACGAGATCCGCACCGCGGTGCACGCGGCCGTCACCATCGAGCTGGGCGCGCTCGACGAGCTCGACCTGGACTCGGTGCAGCGGGTGGTGCGCGCCAAGGTCGCCGGGGCGCGGCACCTGGACGCGCTGCTCGGCGCCGAGCTGGACGCGTTCGTGCTGTACTCCTCGATCGCCGGGATGTGGGGCAGCGGGTCGCACGCCGCCTACGCGGCCGGGAACGCCTACCTGGCGGCGCTGGCGCAGCAGCGGCGCGCCCGCGGGCTGACCGCCACCTCGCTGCACTGGGGGAAGTGGCCGGACTCCCCGGAGCTGGCCGCCGCCGACCGGCACGGGGCGCGCCGCAGCGGGCTGCGCATCCTCGACCCGGCCACCGCGTTCACCGCGCTGCACCGGGCGCTGGACGAGGACGCCGCGGTGCTCGCGCTGACCGACGTGGACTGGGCCGAGTACCACCAGGTGTTCAGCGCCGCCCGGCCCACCACCCTGTTCGACGACCTGCCCGAGGTGCGGGACCGGGCGGACGCCCCGGCCGAGACCGGCGGGTTCGCCGAGCGGCTGCGCGCGCTGCCCGCCGAGGAGCGGGCCGCGCTGCTGCTGGACCTGGTGCGCGCCGAGGCGAGCGCCGCGCTCGGCGGCTCCGGTGCGCTCGCCGACCACCGCGCGTTCCGCGAGGTCGGCTTCGACTCGGTGACCACCGTGGAGCTGCGGAACCGGCTGGTGCGCGCCACCGGACTCGCGCTGCCCAGCACCGTCGTGTTCGACCACCCGTCGCCCGCGGCGCTCGCCGACCACCTCGGGACCTGGTTCGACGGGGCCGGGCAGGCCCGCGTCGAGGTCCGCGGGCCTGCGGACGAACCGATCGCGATCATCGGCACCGGCTGCCGGCTGCCCGGTGGCGTCACCGGTCCCGACGAGCTGTGGCGGCTGGTGCGCGACGGCGTCGACGCGATCGGGCGGGCGCCGCGGGACCGCGGCTGGGACCTGGCCGAGCGCTACGACCCGGACCCGCAGCGGGCCGGGCGCACCTACTCGCTGCTCGGCGGTTTCCTGGACGACGCGGCGGGGTTCGATGCGGAGTTCTTCGGGATCTCCCCGCGCGAGGCGCAGGCGATGGACCCGCAGCAGCGGCTGCTGCTGGAGACCGGCTGGGAAGCGCTGGAACGCGCCGGGATCGACCCGGCGTCGCTGCGCGGCACTTCCACCGGCACCTTCGTCGGCGCCACCCACCAGGGCTACAGCGCGAGCACCTTCGGCATCGACGACGGCACCGAGGGCCAGTACATCACCGGTGCCGCGGCGAGCGTGCTCTCCGGCAGGCTCGCCTACCTGCTCGGCCTGGAGGGCCCGGCGCTGACCGTGGACACCGCGTGCTCGGCGTCGCTGGTGGCGCTGCACCTGGCGTGCCGCTCGCTGCGCTCCGGGGAGAGCTCGCTGGCGCTGGCCGCCGGATCGACCGTGATGGCCGGGCCGCAGGACTTCCTCGGGTTCAGCAGGCTGGGCGCGCTGGCCGCGGACGGGCGCTGCAAGGCGTTCGCGGCGGGCGCCGACGGGATGAGCCTCGCCGAAGGCGTCGGCGTCCTCGTGCTGGAACGGCTCTCCGACGCGCGCCGGAACGGGCACCCGGTGCTGGCGGTGGTGCGCGGCTCGGCCACGAACCAGGACGGCGCCTCGAACGGGCTGACCGCGCCGAACGGGCCCGCGCAGCAGCGGGTCATCCGCGCCGCCCTCGCCGACGCCGGACTCGAACCGTCCGAAGTGGACGCGGTCGAGGCGCACGGCACCGGCACCGCCCTCGGCGATCCGATCGAGGCGCAGGCGCTGCTGGCCACCTACGGCGCGGCCGAGCGGACCTCGCCGCTGTGGCTGGGGTCGCTGAAGACGAACATCGGGCACTCGCAGGCCACCGCGGGCATCGCGGGCGTGCTCAAGGTGGTGGAGGCGATGCGGCACGGCGTGCTGCCGCGCACCCTGCACGCCGTCGAACCGACCGGGCACGTCGACTGGTCCGCGGGACGGGTGCGGCTGCTCACCGACGAGGTCGAGTGGAACCCGGGACGGCCGCGGCGGGCGGGCGTGTCCGCGTTCGGCATCAGCGGCACCAACGCGCACGTCGTCCTGGAGCAGGCCCCGGCGGAACCCGCCGCCGAGCAGGAACCGCCCGGCAGCCGCGACGGGATCGTGCCGTGGGTGCTGTCGGCGAAGTCCGAGGCCGCGCTGCGCGAGCAGGCCGCCCGGCTCGCCCCGGTCGCGCCCGACACCGACCCGGCGGAGCTCGCGTGGTCGCTGCTGACGACCCGCGCCCGGTTCGAGCACCGCGCGGTGGTGCTCGGTGCGGACACCGGCGAACTGGCCGCCGGACTGGACGCGCTCGCCACCGGCGGCGCCGGGGACGCGGTGCGCGGCAGCGACGTCGGCGGGCCCGGCCCGGTGTTCGTCTACCCGGGTCAGGGTTCGCAGTGGCGCGGCATGGGGCGCGCGCTGCTCGCCACCTCCGCGGTGTTCGCGGACGCGGTCGACGAGTGCGAGCGCGCGCTGGCGCCGCACGTGGACTGGTCGCTGCGCGAAGTGCTCGACGGGACCGCCGACCCGGAGCTGGCCGAGCGGGTCGACGTGGTGCAGCCCGCGCTGTTCGCCACCATGATCGCGCTCACCGAGCTGTGGCGGGCGCACGGCTGCACGCCGTCCGCGGTGATCGGGCACTCGCAGGGCGAGATCGCCGCGGCCTGCGCGGCGGGCGCGCTGTCCCTGCCGGACGCGGCGCGGGTCGTGGCGCTGCGCAGCAAGGCGCTGCTGGCGCTGGCCGGGCAGGGCGGCATGGTGTCGCTCGCCCTGTCCGCGGAACGTGCCACCGAACTGCTCGAACCGTGGGCGGGGCGGGTGTCGCTGGCCGTGGTCAACGGGCCGTCCTCGGTGGTGGTGTCCGGCGAACCCGGCGCGCTGGAGGAGCTGCTCGCCGAGTGCGGGCGCCGCGAGGTCCGCGCCCGGAAGGTCAACGTGGACTACGCCTCGCATGGCCCGCACGTCGAGCAGGTGCGGGCGGAGCTGGCCGAGGTGCTGGCCCCGATCACCCCGCGCCCGGCGGCGATCCCGTTCTACTCGACCGTCACCGGGCAGCGGCTGGACACCACCGGCCTGGACGCCGGCTACTGGTTCGCGAACCTGCGCCGAACGGTGCGGATGGCCGAGGCGACGCGCGCGCTGCTGGCCGACGGCCGCCGCGCGTTCGTCGAGATCAGCCCGCACCCGGTGCTGGCCGCGGCAGTCGAGGAGACGATCGAGGACGCCTGCCCGGATCCGGCGGTCGTGCTCGGCACGCTGCGCCGCGACGACGGCGGCCCGCGCCGGTTCCTGCGCTCGCTGGCGGAGGCGCACGCGCACGGCGTCGAGGTGGACTGGACGCGCACCCTCACCGGCGCGCCCGCCCGGGCCGTGCCGCTGCCGACCTACCCGTTCCAGCACCGGCAGTACTGGTGGGCACGGCGCGCGGAGCGCGGCGGCGCACCCGATTCCGCGTTCTGGGAGCTGGTCGACCGCGGCGATCCGGCGGCGCTGTCCGCGGAACTCGGCGTGGACGGCGCGGCGGTGCTGCCCGCGCTGGCCCGCTGGCGGGATCGGTCCCGGCACCGCGCCGAGGTCGAGGAGCTGCGCTACCGGATCGGCTGGACCCGGCTGCCCGCGGCCGAGCGCGCGGGCACCCGGCTGGTGGTGGTGCCCGATTCCGCGGACGAGTGGACGTCGGCGGTGCTCGACGCGCTCGGGCCGGACGTCGACGTGCTCCGCACCAGCGCCGCGGACCGCGCCGAGCTCGCCGCCGAACTGCGCGCGGCCACCGCGGACCGCGAGTTCCGCTCGGTGCTCTCGCTGCTCGCCGCGGCCGCGGACGACCCGGTGCGCGCCGCGCTGGTGCAGGTGCAGGCGTTCGCCGACGCCGGTCCGGCCGCGCCGCTGTGGTGCGCGACCCGCGCCGCGGTGTCCGTGGCCGGTGAGGACGTGCGCCCCGAGCAGACCGCCGCGTGGGGCCTGGGCCGCGTCGCCGCGCTGGAGCTCCCGGACCGGTGGGGTGGCCTGCTGGACCTGCCGGCGGAGCTGGACGAGGCGACCGCGCGGCTGCTGCCCGGCGCCGCGTCCGGGGCGGAGGACCAGGTGGCGCTGCGCGGTGGACTCGCGCACGGCCGCAGGTTGCTGCGCCCCGCCCCCGCGTCCGGCGACGGGTTCCGCACCGGCGGGACCGCGCTGATCACCGGTGGCACCGGTGGCGTCGGCTCGTTCGTCGCGAAGTGGGTCGTGGAGCGCGGCGCCGAGCACGTGGTGCTCGCCGGTCGGCGCGGCCCGGCCGCGCCCGGTGCGGACCGGCTCGCCGCCGAGCTGCGGGAACTGGGCGCGCGGGTCACCGTCGCCGCCTGCGACGTGGCCGACCGGGACGCGCTGGGGAAGCTGCTGGCCGAGGTCGGCGAGCTGCGCTCGGTGTTCCACGCCGCCGGTGTCGCCGACGGTGACGCCCCGGTGCTCGAACTCACCGGGCAGCGGCTGGACGCGTTGCTGCGCGCCAAGCGGGACGCGGCGCGGCACCTACACGAGCTCACCGCCGGGCACCCGCTGGACGCGTTCGTGCTGTTCTCCTCCGGCGCCGCGGCCTGGGGCAGCGGCGGGCAGCCGGGGTACGCGGCGGCGAACGCCTTCCTCGACGGCCTGGCCGAGCACCGCCGCGCGCGCGGGCTGCCCGCCACGTCGGTGGCCTGGGGCACCTGGGGCGAGGCCGGGATGGCGGCCGACGACGCGACGGGCGACCGGTTGCGCAGGCAGGGGGTCCCCGCGATGCGGCCGGACGTCGCGCTCGGCGGACTCGACAGGTCCATCGTGGACGGTGCGGCGACGGCGGTGGTCTCCGCGCTGGACTGGGAGAAGTTCGCCCCCGGCTTCACCGCCGCCCGGCCGAGCCCGCTGCTGGCCGAGCTCCCCGAGGCCCGCGCGGTGCTGGACGCCGCACCCGCGGCCGCCGACTCCGGCGGGCTGCGGGACCGGTTGCGAAGCCTGCCCGCCACCGAACGGGCCAAGGCGCTGCTGGAGGTGGTGCGCGGGGAAGCCGCCGCCACCCTCGGTCACGACGGCGCGCACGCCGTCCCCGCGTCCCGCGCGTTCAAGGACGTCGGCTTCGACTCGGTGACCGCGGTCGAACTGCGCAACCGGCTGCGCACCACCACCGGGCTGCCGCTGCCCGCGGCGCTCGTGTTCGACCACCCGACCCCGTCGGCGCTGGCCGCGCACCTGGCCGCCGAGCTGTTCGGCGACGCCGCGGACCGGCCGGCCGATCCGGACGACCACATCCGCGAGGTCCTCAGCACCATCCCGCTCGGCAGGCTGCGCCAGGCGGGCCTGCTGGACGTGGTGCTGCGGCTGGCCGAGGACGACCCGGAGCCCGCCGCGGCCGAACCCGCCGCGGCCGCGGACTCCATCGACGACATGGACGCCGAGAGCCTGCTGCGGCTGGCGACCGGCACCAGCGAGTGAACCGGGGGAACGGGATGACCGACTCCAACGCCCAGTACGTCGAAGCGCTGCGCTCCTCGCTGAAGGAGGTCGAGCGGCTGCGCGAGCAGAACCAGCGGCTGGTGTCCGCGGCGGCCGAGCCGATCGCCGTCGTCGGCATCGGCTGCCGGTTCCCCGGCGGCGTCGGTACGCCCGAGCAGCTGTGGGACCTCGTCGCGGCCGAACGCGACGCGATCGGGCCGTTCCCCACCGACCGCGGCTGGGACCTGGAGCGGCTGCGCGGCGAGGGGCCCGGTTCCAGCCTCGCGCTCGAAGGCGGATTCCTGGACGGCATGGCGGAGTTCGACGCCGAGTTCTTCGGCATCGCCCCGCGCGAGGCGGTCGCGATGGACCCGCAGCAGCGGCTGCTGCTGGAGACCGCGTGGGAGGCGCTGGAACGCGCCGGGATCGACCCGGCGGCGCTGCGCGGCTCGGCGACGGGCGTGTTCGCCGGCACCACCGGGCAGGACTACGGCAAGGTCCTGGACGCCTCCGACGAGGACGTGGAGGTGTACTCGACGACCGGGCACGCGGCCTGCGTGCTGTCCGGGCGGTTGTCCTACCTGCTGGGTCTGGAGGGCCCGGCGATCACGGTGGACACCGGCTGCTCGTCCTCCCTGGTGGCGCTGCACCAGGCGGTGCAGGCGCTGCGGTCGGGGGAGTGCTCGCTGGCGCTGACCGGCGGTGCCTCGGTGATGGCGACTCCGGGCCCGTTCACCTCGTTCACCGCGCAGCACGGGCTGGCCGCCGACGGCCGGTGCAAGCCGTTCGCGGCGGGTGCCGACGGGACCGGCTGGGGCGAGGGCGCCGGGGTGCTGGTGCTGGAGCGGCTGTCCGACGCGCGCAGGAACGGCCGCGAGGTGCTGGCGGTGGTGCGCGGCAGCGCGGTCAACCAGGACGGCGGTTCGAACGGGCTGACCGCGCCGAACGGCCCGGCGCAGCAGCGCGTCATCCGCGCGGCGCTGGAGAACGCCCGCCTCGCACCGTCCGATGTGGACGTGGTGGAGGCGCACGGGACCGGGACCTCGCTGGGCGATCCGATCGAGGCGCAGGCGCTGCTGGCGGCCTACGGGCAGGACCGGGACGAACCGCTGTGGCTGGGCTCGGTGAAGTCGAACATCGGCCACACCCAGGCCGCCGCGGGCGTCGCCGGCGTGATCAAGGTGGTGCTGGCGATGCGGCACGGCGTGCTGCCGCGCAGCCTGCACGCCGACGCGCCCTCCGGCGACGTGGACTGGTCCGCGGGCGAGGTCCGGCTGCTCACCGAACGCCGGGACTGGCCGCAGCGGGACCGGGCGCGCCGCGCGGGCGTGTCGTCCTTCGGGATCAGCGGCACCAACGCGCACGTCGTCGTCGAGCAGGCCCCGCCGGTCGAGCCCGCCCCGCGCGAGCAGCGGGTGGCGCCGGAGGTGGTGGCGCTGCCGGTGTCCGCCCGCGACCCGGAGGCCCTGTCCGCGCAGCTGGACCGGCTCGACGCGCACCTCGCCGCGCACCCCGGCCTGGCGCCGCTGGACGTGGCGCTGACCCTCGCGTCGGCGCGGTCCGCGTTCGAGCACCGCGCGGTGCGGCTCGCCGGACCGGACAGCGTGGTCGCGGTCGCGGAGGGCGAAGCGGCGCCGGAGTGCGCCTCCGCCTTCCTGTTCGCCGGGCAGGGTGCGCAGCGGCTCGGCATGGGCCGGGAGCTGCACGCCCGATTCCCCGCGTTCGCCGAAGCGCTCGACGCGGTGTGCGCCGAGCTCGATCCGCACCTGCCGCGCCCGCTGCGCGAGGTGATGTGGGGCGAGGACGCGGAGTCGTTGCAGCGCACCGAGTTCGCCCAGCCCGCGCTGTTCGCCGTCGAGGTCGCGCTGTTCCGGCTGCTGGAGAGCCACGGCGTGCACCCGGACCACCTGGTGGGCCATTCCATCGGCGAGATCGCCGCCGCGCACGTGGCCGGCGTGCTGTCGCTGCCGGACGCGGCGAAGCTCGTCGCCGCCCGCGGCCGGGTGCTGCAGGCCCTGCCCGCCGGGGGCGGGATGCTCGCGGTGCGGGCCACCGAGGACGAGGTCGCGGAGCTGCTCGACGAGCGGGTGGGCATCGCCGCGATCAACGGACCCGACTCGCTGGTGCTCTCCGGCGACGCCGCGCGCCTCGACGAGATCGCCGCGCGCTGGGCGGAGGATGGGCGCAGGACGACGCGGCTCGCGGTCAGCCACGCGTTCCACTCTCCGCTGATGGACCCGGCGCTCGCCGAGTTCCGGGCCGTCGTGTCCGAGCTCAGCTTCGGCACCCCGCGGCTGCCGATCATCTCCACGCGCACCGGCGGCACCGGTGCCGACTTCGGCGACGTCGAGCACTGGGTGCGGCACGTGCGCGAACCCGTGCGGTTCGCCGACGCCGTCGGTGTGCTGGGCGGGCGCGGCGTGCGCGCTTTCCTGGAGCTCGGCCCGGACGGCGCGCTGTCCGCCCTGACCGCCCGGTTGCTGCCGGACGCGGTGGCGGTGCCGCTGCTGCGCGCCGACCGCGGTGAGGAGCGCACCGCGTTGACCGCGCTGGCCCGCGCGCACGTCGCGGGGGTGCCGGTGGACTGGGCCGCCGTGCTGGACGGCACCGGTGCCCGGCGGGTGGACCTGCCGACCTACCCGTTCCAGCGCCGCCGCTTCTGGCCCACGACCTCCCGGGCCCGCGGTGGTGCCGCACCCGCCGCGGGTCCGGGATCCCACCCGCTGCTGGGGGCCCGGGTGGAGCTCGCCGGCGGCGACGAGGTGCTGTTCGAGTCGGTGCTGTCGGTGGCGGCGCAGCCGTGGCTGGCCGGGCACGTCGTCGGCGGCCGGATCCTGCTGCCGGGCACCGCGTTCCTGGAACTGGCGCTGCGCGCGGCGGACGAGACCGGGTGCGCGGGGGTGGCGGAGCTGGCGCTGGCCGCGCCGCTGGTGCTGCCCGCCGATGGCGCGGTCCGGGTGCAGGTGCGCGTCGCCGCGCCCGGGGCGGACGGCAGCCGCACCGCGGACGTGTTCGCCCGCGCCGACGAGGACGCGCCGTGGATCCGGCACGCCACCGGTGTGCTCGGCGCCGCCATCGATCGCGGGGTGCCGCTGACCGAGTGGCCGCCCGCGGCGGAACCGGTGGACCTGGCCGGGTCGTACGAGCGGCTGGCGGAGCTCGGATTCGACTACGGTCCCGCGTTCCGCGGGTTGCGGCGGGTCTGGCGCGGCGACGGCGAGGTGTTCGCCGAGGTCGAGCTGCCGTCCGATGTGGACGCCGACGAGTTCGGCCTGCACCCGGCGCTGCTGGACGCGGTGCAGCAGGCGGCCGCGTTCGCCGACCTGGGGCCGATCAGCCGGGGCGGGCTGCCGTTCGCCTGGGAGGGCGGCGCGCTGCACGCGACCGGCGCCGCCGCGGTCCGCGCCCGCCTCGCCCGCGCCGGCGAGGACGCGGTGTCGGTGGTCGTCGCGGACGGGCGGGGCGCACCGGTCGCCACCGTGGATTCCCTGCTGGCGCGGGAGGTTCCGGCCGAGGGCGTCGGTGCCGCCGCCACCGCGCGCGAGGCGCTGTTCCGGCTCGACCACGAGCCGATCCAGGTCGAGGAGCGGCCGGAGCGGGTGACCGCGCTGGCGCCGATCGGGGCGGCGTGGGACCTGGCGGGCCTGCTCGGCGCGCCGGAGGCCCCGGACCTCGCCGCGCTCGCGGACGAGCCGGGGCCGGTCGTGGTCCCGGTGCGCGGTGGCCCGGACCTGGCGGTGTCCGCGCACGAACTCACCGCGACCGCGCTGGCGCTGGTCCAGGACTGGCTCGGCCGGTTCGCGGACGCCCGGCTGCTGTTCGCCACCGCCGACCCGGCGACCGACCCGGCGGCGGCCGCGGTGCACGGCCTGGTCCGCGTCGCGGCGACGGAGCACCCGGGCCGGTTCGGCCTGCTCGTGCTCGACGATCCGGAGCCGGACGCGCTGGCCGCCGCGATCGCGACCGCCGAACCGGACGTGCTGGTGCGCGGCGACCGGGTGCTCGCGGCCCGGCTGGCCCGCGCCGACGTGCCCGCCGAACCGGCCACCTGGGATCCGGACGGCACCGTGCTCATCACCGGTGGCACCGGTGGGATCGGCGCCGAGCTGGCCCGGCACCTGGTGCGGGAGCGGGGCGTGCGGCACCTGCTGCTGCTGAGCCGCCGCGGCCTCGACGCCGCGGGCGCCCCGGAACTGGCCGCGGACCTGCGCGAACTCGGCGCGGACGTGGTGGTGGCGGCCTGCGACGCGGCCGATCGCGCGGCGCTGGCGGAGGTGCTGGCCGGGGTTCCCGAATCGCACCCGCTGCGGGCCGTGGTGCACGCGGCGGGCGTCGTCGACGACGGCGTGCTGGCGGCGCTCGACGCGGAGCGGCTGGCGGCGGTGCTGCGGCCGAAGGTGGACGCGGCCTGGAACCTGCACGAGCTGACCGGGGACCTGGACGCGTTCGTGCTGTTCTCCTCGGTCGCGGCCGCCTTCGGCAGCGCCGGGCAGGGCAACTACGCGGCGGGCAACGCGTTCCTGGACGCGCTGGCCCGGCACCGGCACGCCGCCGGACTCCCCGCGACCGCGCCGGCCTGGGGGCCGTGGACGCGGGACGTGGGCATGACCGGGGCGCTCGGCGACGACGACGCGGCGCGCCTCGCCCGCTCCGGGATGCCGCCGCTGGACGTCGCCGACGGCCTCGCGCTGTTCGACGCGGCCGTCGCGGGCGACGACCCGGCACCGCTGACCGTGCGCCTGGACCTCGCGGGCCTGCGCTCGCGCGGGGAGGTCGCGCCGCTGCTGCGCGGCCTGATCCGCACCCCCGGGCGCCGCACCCGCGCGGCGGGTGGCGCGTCGAGCGGGTTCGCCGCCCGGCTCACCGGTCTGACCGAAGTGGAGCGCCGGGAGGCGCTGCTGGAGCTGGTGCGCGGCCGGGTCGCCGTGGTGCTCGGGCACTCCGGCGCGTCCGCGGTGCCCGCGAGCAGGCGGTTCCAGGACCTCGGGTTCGACTCGCTGACCGCCGTGGAGCTGCGCAACGGCCTCGGCGCCGACACCGGGATGCGGCTGCCCGCGACGCTCGTGTTCGACCACCCGACCCCGGAGGCGCTCGCCGGTTTCCTGCACGAGGAGCTGTTCGGCGCCGAACCCGAGGTCACCGCCGCGGTTCCGGTGAAGTCCGATGTGGACGATCCGGTGGTGGTCGTCGGCATGGCCTGCCGCTACCCAGGCGGGGTGTCCTCGCCGGAGGACCTGTGGCGGCTGGTGTCCGAGGGCGCCGACGGCATCACCGGGTTCCCCACCGACCGCGGCTGGGACCTCGACCGGCTCTACGACCCGGACCCGGACGTGCCGGGCCGCACCCACGTGCGCGCGGGCGGTTTCCTGCACGAGGCCGCCCGGTTCGACCCGGCGCTGTTCGGGATGAGCCCGCGGGAGGCGCTGGCCACCGACTCCCAGCAGCGGCTGCTGCTGGAGACGTCGTGGGAGGCCCTGGAGCGCACCGGGATCGACCCGATGTCGTTGCGCGGCAGCGGAACCGGCGTGTTCGCCGGGGTGATGTACAACGACTACGGCACCCTGCTGCCCGGCGCCGAGTTCGAGTCGCACCGCGCCAACGGCAGCGCGCCGAGCGTCGCCTCCGGCCGCGTCGCCTACACCTTCGGCTTCGAAGGACCGGCCGTCACCGTCGACACCGCCTGCTCGTCCTCCCTGGTGGCGATGCACTGGGCGGCGCAGGCGCTGCGGTCGGGGGAGTGCTCGCTGGCGCTGGCGGGCGGGGTGACGGTGATGTCCACGCCCGGAACCTTCGTCGACTTCTCCCGGCAGCGCGGCCTCGCCGCGGACGGGCGCTGCAAGTCGTTCTCCGCCGCGGCCGACGGCGTCGGCTGGGCTGAGGGCGTCGGGATGCTGGTGCTGGAGCGGCAGTCCGACGCCGAGCGGCACGGGCACGAGGTCTTGGCGGTCCTGCGCGGGAGTGCGGTGAACCAGGACGGGGCGTCGAACGGGCTCACCGCGCCGAACGGGCCGTCGCAGCAGCGGGTGATCCGGCAGGCCCTCGCCGTCGCCGGACTGTCCACTTCGGACGTGGACGCGGTGGAGGCGCACGGCACCGGTACCACCCTCGGCGACCCGATCGAGGCGCAGGCGCTGCTGGCGACCTACGGGCAGGACCGGGACGAACCGCTGTGGCTCGGTTCGGTGAAGTCGAACCTCGGGCACACCCAGGCCGCCGCGGGCGTCGCCGGGGTCATCAAGACCGTGCTCGCCATGCGGCACGGCACCCACGCCCGCAGCCTGCACGCCGCGGACCCCAGCGGCCACGTCGACTGGGACGCGGGAGCGGTGCGGCTGCTCGCCGACGCGCGCCCCTGGCCGGCGGACGCGCACCCGCGCCGCGCCGGGGTGTCCTCGTTCGGCATCAGCGGCACCAACGCCCACGTCATCCTCGAACAGGGCCCCGCGCCGTCCCCGGCGGAGCGGCCCGACGAACCCGGCGTGCAGCCCTGGGTGCTGTCCGGGCACACCCCGCAGGCGTTGCGCGCCCAAGCCGCCCGGCTGCTCGCCCGGGTGCAGGCCGGGTCCGGATCCCGCGCCGACCTCGGCTACTCGCTGGCCACCACCCGGGCCGAGCTCGAACACCGCGCGGTGCTGCTCGCCGCCGAACCGGACGAACTGCTCGGCGGGCTCGCCGCGCTCACCACCGGCGAACCCGACCCGCGGGTCGTCGCCGGTGCCGCGACCGGCGGCAAGCTCGGCGTGCTGTTCTCCGGGCAGGGCGCGCAACGCCTCGGCACCGGCCGCGAGCTGCACGCCCGGTACCCCGCGTTCGCCACCGCCTTCGACGCGGCCGCCGCCGAGCTCGACCGGTACCTGGAGCGCCCGCTGCGGGAGGTGCTGTGGGGCGAGGACGCCGACCTGCTCGACGGCACCGGGTACGCGCAGCCCGCGCTGTTCGCCGTGGAAGTGGCGCTGTTCCGGTTGCTGGAATCCTGGGGCGTGCGGCCGGACCACCTCGCCGGGCACTCCATCGGCGAGGTCGCCGCCGCGCACGTCGCCGGCGTGCTCGACCTGCCCGACGCGGCCCGGCTCGTCGGCGCCCGCGCCCGGCTGATGGGGGCGCTGCCCCCGGGCGGGGCGATGATCGCGGTGCAGGCCACCGAGGACGAGGTGCGGCCGCTGCTGGACGAATGCGTCGACCTCGCCGCGATCAACGCGCCCGGCTCGGTCGTGCTCTCCGGCGAGGCGGAGGTGGTCGAGCGGCTCGCGCGGCGGTTCGCCGACGACGGCCGCCGCACCCACCGGCTGCGCGTCTCGCACGCCTTCCACTCGCCGCTGGTGGAACCGGTGCTCGACGAGTTCGCCGCCGAACTGGCCGAGCTCACCTTCCACGCGCCGCGCATCCCGATCACCTCCGACGTCACCGGCGCCCTCGCCGGGCCCGAGATCGCCACCGCCGAGTACTGGGTGCGGCACGTCCGCGCCTGCGTCCGGTTCGCCGACGGAGTGCGGACCCTGCACGAGCACGGGGTGCGCACCTTCCTGGAGGTCGGGCCGGACGCGGCGCTGACCGCGCTCGTGGCCGAAACCCTCGCCGATGAGGACGCCACCGCGCTGCCCGCGCTGCGCCGCGACCACGACGAGCAGCGCGCCCTGCTCACCGCGCTCGCCCGGCTGCACGTCCGGGGCGTCCCGCTGGACTGGGCCGCGCTGTTCCCCGGCGCCCACCGCGTCGAGCTGCCCACCTACGCGTTCCAGCACGAAGTGTTCTGGCCCGCGCCCGCCACCCCCGCGGGCGACGCCACCTCGCTCGGGGTGCGGCCGGCGGAGCACCCGCTGCTCGGCGGGACCGTGGAGCTCGCCGACACCGGGGAGACCCTGTTCACCGGCAGGCTCTCCACCGCCGCGCAGCCGTGGCTCGCCCAGCACGCCGTGCACGGGGCCGTGCTGCTGCCCGGCACCGCGTTCCTCGAACTGGTCACCCGCGCCGGGGACGAGGTCGGCTGCGACCGGGTCGACGACCTCACCATCGGCCGCCCCCTCGCGCTGCCCGCCACCGGGGCGCTGCAGCTGCAGGTGCGGCTCGGCGCCGAGCAGGCCGGGCGCCGCGTCGTCGAGGTCCACACCCGCCCCGAAGGGGACCCGGAACTGCCGTGGACCCGGCACGCCGCGGGCACCCTCACCACCGGTGCGGACGCCGAACCGGCCGTGCTCACCGAATGGCCGCCGGCCGGGGCGGTCCCGGTGGACCTGGAGGGCTGCTACGACGCGCTCGCCGACGCCGGGTTCGAGTACGGCCCGCTGTTCCGCGGGCTGACCGCGGCGTGGGGGGGGGGGGGGGGGGGGGGGGGCGCGGGGCGGGGGGCGGCCCCCGCCCGCGCCCCCGCCCCCCCCGCCCGGGGGGCCCCCCCCCGCGCCCCCCCCCCCCGGCCCCCCCCCGCGCCCCCCGCCGGG
>NZ_JAIUKB010000041.1:0-39111 GCF_020176785.1 Saccharopolyspora sp. 6V
CCTCGCGGCGGGGGCGCGCGCGCGCGGGCCTGCTTGCGCTTATTTCCTCCCTCCGCCCCCCCCCCAACCCCCCCCCCCCCCCCCCCCCCCCCCCCCCCCGCTGAGGTTCCGCCACCCGAGCCCTACCCGACCCGAGTTCGAAGCCCCGGATCACTTCTTCTTGGCGGCTGCTTTCTGGGCCTTCTTCCAGGAGCGGACCTCGTCCAGGGTCTCCTGGTCGACTACGTCGGCGATGGAGCGGCGGGCGTCCGGATCCCCGTAGGCGCCCGCGGCCTCCCGCCAGCCGTCCGGGTGCACCTGCCACTGCTTGCCGAGCAGCGCCAGGAAGATCCGCGCCTTCTGGTCGCCGTACCCGGGCAGGGCCTTGAGCCGGGCGAGCACCCGGGCCCCGTCCGGATCCCCGTCGGTCCAGATCCGCTCGGCGTCGCCGTCGTAGTGCTCCACCAGGTACGCGCACACCGCCTGCACCCGCTTGGCCATCGAGCCGGGGAATCGGTGGATCGCGGGCGGGGTGGCGCAGGTGGCCGCGAACTCCTCCGGGTCCATCGCTGCGATGCCGCGGGCGTCGAGCTCGCCGAGGCGATCAAGGAGGACCTTGGGGCCGGCGAAGGCCCACTCCATCGGCACCTGTTGATCGAGGAGCATCCCGAGCAGCAACGCCAGCGGATCTTCCGAGAGCAGCGCGTCGGCCTCGGCGTTCTGGGTCAGGTGCAGCGTCCGGCTCATGCGGTCAGGATCGCACGCGGGGTTCCGCGCGTCCCTGCGCAGGCCGTTCCGCGGGGCGTGTGAGGATCGGGCGCGTGATTCCGGATCTCTCGAACGACGTCCTCGACCGCCTCCGCGCCGCCTTCCAGGAGGTCGGCTACGACGCCGACGGCGTGGTGGACCTGCTCGGGCCGCAGGCCCACGCCGCGCTCGGGCGGGGCGAACCCGTCCCCGCGCTGCGGGCGACCGCGGACGGCGGGCCGCTGGGCACGCTGGTGCGGTTGTTCCTGCTCGGCGAGGCCGAACCGGCCGCCGAGGTGGCCGCGGCGCTGCGGCCGCTGCCGGTGGCCGACGCGGTCGCCGGTGGCGTGCTGGCCGCCGACGGCGATGCGCTGCGCGCGGCGCTGGACATCCGCCCGCACAGCGCGGGCGAGGACTCGTGGTGGGTGATCTCCGACCTCGACGCCGACCTGCGCCCGGAGGGCTGGGCGACCGGCGTCGACCACGTGCTCGGGGTCGGGCACGCCTCGCTGAGCCTGGTGCGGGCGACCTCGCGCAGGCAGGTCGGCTCGGTGCTGGACGTGGGCACCGGCTGCGGCGTGCAGGCCCTGCACGCCAGCACGCACGCGCAGCGGGTCACCGCGACCGACGTGTCCGCGCGGGCGCTGGCGCTGGCCTCGGCCACGTTCCGGCTCAACCGGATCGACGTGGAGCTCGCCGAAGGCGAGTGGTTCGAACCGGTGCGCGGCCGGCGGTTCGACCAGATCGTGTGCAACCCGCCGTTCGTGGTCGGCCCGCCGCGCACCGACTACGTGTACCGGGACTCCGGGCTCGCCGGGGACGACGCGAGCGCGCTGGTGGTGCGCCAGCTGCCGTCGTTCCTCGACGAGGGCGGCACGGGGCAGCTGCTGGCCTCCTGGCTGCACCGCAAGGGCGAGGACTGGCAAGACCGGGTGGCGCGCTGGCTGCCGCCGGGCGGGGTGGACGCCTGGTTCGCGCAGCGTGACGTGGCCGATCCGGCGCTGTACGTCGGCACCTGGCTGCGCGACGCCGGGTTCGACCCGCGCTCGCCCGCGGGCAGGCGCAAGGCCGCCGAGTGGCTGGACTGGTTCGACGCCAACGACGTGGACGGCGTCGGCTTCGGGTTCGTCACGCTGCGCCGCAGCGGCGCCGAGCGCGGCGAGGTCGTGTGCGAGGACCTCCGGCAGGCCTTCGACGACCCGCTGGGTCCGGAGAGCGACGGCTGGCTGCGCCGGGTGGCGTGGCTGCGCGAGCACGGCTCTGGCGACGGGCTGCTGGACGCGCGGCTGGTCACCGCGCCCTCGACGGTGCTGGAGGAGGTCGCCGCGCACGGCGAGGAGGGCTGGGAGCGCTTCGTGCACCGGCTGCACCGCACCGACGGCCCAGGCTGGCAGCACGAGATCGACGAGCTCGGCGTGCGGCTGCTCGCCGGCTGCCAGGGCGCGCTGCCGGTGCGGGACCTGGTGGAGCTGCTCGCGCTCGGCGCGGGCGAGGACGCCGCGGAGCTCTCCCGCGCCGCGGTGCCGGTGCTGCGGGAACTGGTGCGGCACGGAATGGTGATCCCGGCGGAATGGGCAGGCGGCGAGTAATGCGGGCGGTGGTCAGCCGGGTCACGCGGGCCTCGGTCCGGGTCGGCGGGGAGGCCGTCGGCAAGATCGAAGAACCCGGTCTGCTGGTGCTATTGGGCGTGACCCATTCCGACGGCTCCGAACAGGCGGCGAATATGGCGCGCAAACTGCACGAGATGCGGGCGTTGCGCGATGAGGAGTCCTGCGCCACCACCGGAGCCCCGCTGCTGGTGGTGAGCCAGTTCACCCTCTACGGCTCGACTCGCAAGGGACGCCGCCCGTCGTGGACCGAGGCGGCCCGCCCTGAGCAGGCCGAACCACTGGTGTCGGAGGTCGTCGAACGCCTGCGGGAGCGGGGCGCGCAGGTGGCCACCGGGCGCTTCGGCGCGATGATGGAAGTGGACAGCGTCAACGACGGGCCATTCACGTTGTTGATCGACGTGTGAATGTAACGCCGGTTCTCAGCTGATCCTCAGACTTCGCGGAGCAACGGATGTGACCGCCGCGACGTCTCACGGTCGAGCAGTTCGGGAACGAATTCAAGGGTGCGTTCGTTTTCCAGGTATCCAAGCTTCGACAGCCCGGTCCACCGAGCCGCCACCGCAACGCGGCGGCTCGACGGCGAGTCGAGTGGAGTTCCGATCAGAACGGCCGTTCTCGCACCGGAACCACACGAGGCACGTCGTGAACACGCACCACTCCGACCCGACAGCACGACACCAGACAGCACAACCGTCACATCCGGACGGCGTGGCATTCGGCCCGCAACACCGAGCGTACGCGTCCTCCACAGCGCCAGTCCGCGCCGTGGGCACGCCCCGCAAGCCAGCCCGTCAGGGAGGGAGCTCAATGACCGTCCCGCAGACCAACACCATGACCGCCACCGACGCCGACCTCGACAACCAGGGCCCCTCGGCCGACCTGGTGCGGGTCTACCTGAACGGCATCGGCCGGACCGCGCTGCTCACCGCGCAGGAGGAGGTCGACCTCGCCAAGCGGATCGAGGCGGGCGTCTTCGCGAAGCACATGCTGGAGACGGACGGCAAGATCTCGCCCGAGCGGCGCAGCGACCTGCGGGCGGTGGTGCGCGACGGCCAGTCGGCCAAGAACCACCTGATGGAGGCCAACCTGCGGCTGGTGGTGAGCCTCGCCAAGCGCTACACCGGCCGCGGCATGCCGCTGCTGGACCTGATCCAGGAGGGCAACCTCGGGCTGATCCGCGCGGTGGAGAAGTTCGACTACACCAAGGGCTTCAAGTTCTCCACGTACGCCACTTGGTGGATCCGGCAGGCCATCACCCGCGGCATGGCGGACCAGTCCCGCACCATCCGGCTGCCCGTCCACCTGGTCGAGCAGGTGAACAAGCTGGCCCGGATCAAGCGCGACCTGCACCAGAAGCTGGGCCGCGAGGCGACCGACGAGGAACTGGCCGCCGAGAGCGGGCTCACCCCCGAGAAGGTCTCCGACCTGCTCGACCACTCCCGGGACCCGGTGAGTCTGGACATGCCGGTCGGCGCCGAGGAGGACGCCCCGCTCGGCGACTTCATCGAGGACGCCGAGTCCGCCGACGCCGAGAACGCCGTGATCTCCGGCTTCCTGCAGGACGACCTGCGCCGCGTGCTGGGCACGCTGGAGGAGCGGGAGCAGTCGGTGATCCGGATGCGCTACGGCCTCGACGACGGCCAGCCGCGCACCCTGGACCAGATCGGCAAGGCCTTCGGGCTCTCCCGCGAGCGGGTCCGCCAGATCGAGCGGGAGGTCATGTCCAAGCTGCGGCAGGGCGACCGCGCCGACCGGCTGCGGGCCTACGCCAGCTGACGCTCGGCACCCGCGGCGACCCGAAGGAACGGACGTGCGCGTCCGGCCGGGCGACCGGCCGGGCGCATCCCAGGGGAGGTCGGACTCGCCCACCGAGGCAGGTCCGGCCTCTCGCCCTGTCCGCGCCCGTCACACGCACCGGGTGCGTCCGTGCTCCGGGGCCGACCGTGCTCCGGGCGGGCCGCGGCAGGGCCGTCCGTGCGGCGGGCGACCCGGTGTCCGGGCCGGCCCCCGTTCAGTCGCGGAACTTGCGGCGCCAGCGGTCGATCTCGTCCGCCGTCACGCCGTGCGCGCGCAACCAGCCCGCCGCGTGCTCCTCGTGCTCGGCCCACGTCGCCAGCACGCCCTCGATCGCCTCCACCGGCGTCGAGATCAGGTGCCGCACGTCCTCCTCGCTGACGTCCGGCGGCAACGCGGGCGCCATCTCCAGACGCTGCAGCACCCGGAACATGTTCCGGTCCGTCCGCACGTAGTCCGCGATGATCGCGTCCGACCGGACTCCCGCCGCGCTCAGCAGCATCGCCGAGACCACGCCGGTGCGGTCCTTGCCCGCCGCGCAGTGCACCAGCACCGGCCCCTCCGCCGCCAGCACCAGGCGGAACACCCGCACCAGCTTGTCCGCCGCGTTCCGCAGCGCCAGCTGGTAGAGCTCCGGCAGCGGATGCGCCACCTCAGTGGAGTGGATGCCCGCGAGCAGCTCGATCTGGTGCACCTCCGCCACCTGCGCCAGCGGGTGCGCGGTGCCGTTCAGCTCCGACGCGTCCCGCAGGTCCAGCACCAGCCGCGGCGGCCACGCCACGTCCTCCGGGTCCCGGTCCCCCGCGCGCGGGGCGTCGCTGCGCAGCACGATCCCCTCCCGGGTGGTCCCCGGTTCGGCGGGCAATCCGCCGAGATCGCGCAGGTTGACCAACCCGTCGAGGGCCTCGGAGGTCGGATCCGTCGTGGACAAGGGCGTCTCCCATCGGCTCGGTTACCGTCCGACAGCCTCGCAGGTGCCCGCCCGCTGCCGACAGACCCGGTCCGGCTCCGCGCGCCGTTGCGTTAACGTCACCGCATTCCCGAACGCGCAAAGGAGCGGCGTCGTGACCACCACGTTCGACCACACCGAGATCCTTCCGCTCGGTCCGGACGACACCGACTACCGGTTGCTCACCACCGAGGGCATCCGCACCGTGGAAGCCGCCGGGCGGCGCTTCCTGGAAGTGGCGCCCGAGGCGCTGACCGCGCGCGCGCGCGCGGCGATCAAGGACATCCAGCACCTGCTGCGCTCCTCGCACCTCGCGCAGCTGCGGGCCATCGTCGACGACCCGGAGGCCAGCGCCAACGACCGGTTCGTCGCCACCGACCTGCTGCGCAACGCCTGCGTATCCGCCGGTGGCGTGCTGCCGATGTGCCAGGACACCGGCACCGCCATCGTCATCGGCAAGCGCACCGAGACGATCCTCACCGGCGGCGAGGACGAGCAGCGGCTGGCACGCGGCGTGTTCGACGCCTACCAGGAGCTGAACCTGCGGTACTCGCAGATGGCGCCGCTGAACTTCTGGGAGGAGCGCAACACCGGCAGCAACCTCCCGGCCCAGATCGAGCTGTACAACAAGGCGGGCACCGACCCGCACTACGAGTTCCTGTTCATGGCCAAGGGTGGCGGCAGCGCCAACAAGACCTTCCTCTACCAGGAGACGAAGGCGCTGCTGAACCCGACGCGGCTCGCCCGGTTCCTGGAGGAGAAGCTGCGTTCGCTGGGCACCGCGGCCTGCCCGCCCTACCACCTGGCGATCGTCGTCGGCGGCACCTCCGCCGAGCACAACCTCAAGACCGCCAAGCTCGCCTCCGCCCGCTACCTCGACGGCCTGCCCCGCGAAGGCTCCCCGTCCGGGCACGCGTTGCGGGACGTCGAACTCGAAGCGCAAGTGCTGGAGATGACCCGGCAGTTCGGCATCGGCGCCCAGTTCGGCGGCAAGTACTTCTGCCACGACGTGCGGGTCGTCCGGCTGCCCCGACACGGCGCTTCGCTTCCCGTCGGCGTCGCCGTGTCCTGCTCCGCCGACCGCCAGGCCAAGGCGAAGATCACTCCCGAGGGCGTGTTCCTCGAACAGCTCGAACGCGACCCCGCCCGGTACCTGCCGGAAGTCGGCGACGAGCAGCTGTCCAGCGACGTGGTGCGCATCGACCTGAACCGGCCGATGGCCGAGATCCGCGCGGAGCTCTCGAAGCTGCCGGTGAAGACCCGGGTGTCGCTGACCGGACCGCTCGTCGTCGCCCGCGACATCGCGCACGCCAAGATCGCCGAACGGCTGGACGCGGGCGAACCGATGCCGCAGTACCTGCGGGACCACCCGGTGTACTACGCGGGGCCGGCGAAAACGCCGGACGGCTACGCCTCCGGCTCCTTCGGGCCCACCACCGCGGGGCGGATGGACTCCTACGTGGAGCAGTTCCAGGCGGCCGGCGGCTCGCTCGTCATGCTGGCCAAGGGGAACCGCTCGTCGAAGGTCGCCGCCTCCTGCCGCGAGCACGGCGGGTTCTACCTCGGCTCCATCGGCGGCCCCGCCGCGCGGCTCGCGCAGGACTGCATCCGGTCGGTCGACGTCCTGGAATACGCGGAGCTGGGCATGGAAGCGGTGTGGCGCATCGAGGTGGAGGACTTCCCGGCGTTCGTCGTCGTCGACGACAAGGGGGAGGACTTCTTCGCGGACTCGACGCAGCCCACGCTGCAGATCTCCTTCGCCCGCTGAGAAACGAGGCCCCCGCAACGGCGACGGCCGGCGGCTCCCTTCCGGGAACCGCCGGCCGTGGCACACCACAGTGGGGGGACACGCACTTTCTCCCGTAGGAGCCCCACCTCCTACGGGAGAAGTGCCTGCGAAGCGCAGGTCAGCACGTCGAACTCATCAACGCGGAACCTTCACCTCGCGCTTTTCGAGCACGACGGTGCGCTCGCCCAGCGGCTCGTCCAACTGGACGGCCACCGGCGGGTAGCGCAGATCCATCGTGCAGATCCCCGGCGGATCCGGGGTCTCGTTCACCAGCACGACCTTCACCTGCTGGGCGTTCTGGTCGGCGACTTCGGCGTGGACCTTGCTGCAACCGCCTTCCTGGCCGTTGGTGACGACGGCCGAACCGCCGTCCTGGGTCCACACCCGGGGCACCGTGGTCCCGGACTGGCTCTCGGCCTTGATCAGGTTCTCCGGCACGGGAGTTCGTTCCTGCTCGGGCTTCGGCTGCACCGGGGCGGCCGGCTCAGGGGCGGGCGGCTGCCCGCCGAATCCGACGTCTTCTTGCTGTCCGGCGCAGGCGGTGAAAGCGAGGAGCAGCACGCCCGCGCCCACTGTGGTGTGTAGGCGTTTCATGCCCGGTAGACGGAGCCCGGTCCGCGCCGGGTTGCGCGGATCCGGGATCTTTTGGGCGGACACTGTGGAATCCGCCGCTAGGGCCACCGTTTTCGCTGGTCAGGAGCATTCACTGTGAACGGTCCGCGTCGAACCGGTCCGAGTTCACCGCACGTCGGCACCTGCGGAACCGGGCCGGGTGGTCCCGGTCGCCGCTGCCGCCCAGCCCGTGATCCAGTCCGCCAGCACCCCGCTGGTGTACACCCACGCGTAGTGGCCGAGCTTCGCCGCGCCCGCCACCTCGCAGGAGTAGTGCCGCCGGGTGCGCGGCGCCGCCACCGCCTTCGCCGCCAAGTGATCCACTGAGGACGCGGGGGCCAGCTCGTCGCCCTCGACGCTCACCGTGAGCAGCGAGACGTCCAGCTCCCGCAACGCCCGCTCGTAGTCGAAGTCCGATCCGCCGAGGCGGTAGCGGCCGGTGCGCCCCTGGCGGGCCCAATCCGCCATGATCCCGGCCGGCTGGCGGCCGCCGAACCCGAGCCGCTCCCCCGGCCAGAAGCCGAGCAGCGAACTCACCGCGGCGACGAACTGGGTCGCCACCAGGTTCTTCCAGCCCTGCATTCCGGGGAAGCTGCGGAACCACACCGAACCGGAGGCCAGCAGCGTCACCCCCCGCACCCGGCTCGGGTCCGCGGCGGCGAGCAGCAGCGCGATCTGCCCGCCGAGGCTGTGCCCGACCAGGAAGCGCGGCGCGGCGGGGAACTCGCGCGCCACGAGGTCCACGACGGCGGCGGCGTCGTCCACCAGGTCCTGGTACCCGAAGCGGATCTTGCGGTCGGCGCGCGGCGGCGCGGTGCCCTGGCCGCGCCAATCGACGCTCACCACCGTGCAGCCGCGCTCGTGCAGCTCGCGCAGGAACGGCAGGTAGTAGGAGGCGGGGACGCCCATCGCGGGCAGCAGGACGACGGCCGGGGCGGCCGGGTCCTCGGCGGCGCAGGCGCGGACGGTCAGCCGGTGCTCGCCCGCGGGCAGCTCGCCCAGCTCGGTCAACGTCAGGTCGGCCATTCCCGGGCTCCCGTCCTCGCTTCCTCAGCGCGCACAGAATAACGAGGTGGGCGCCGGGAGTCAGGCGCGCGGTCCGCGATCCCGCCCCGGACTCGCGGACCCCCGCCGCGGAATCAGCGCAGCCTGCGCGGACCCGTGTCCGGCACCGCGGCCGAACGCCCCACGCTGATCCGCGCTCCCGTCACCCGCACGCCGAGCGCCGAGGCCAGCACCGGCTGCAACGTCAGCTCCCGCACCTCCGGCAGGTCCTCCACCAGCGTCGCCACCCGCAGCACCAGGTCCTCCAGCGCCGCCAGATCCGCGGGCTCATCACCCCGGTAGCCCGCCAGCAGCGGTGCCGCGCGCGGCGAGCGCACCAGCGCCGCCACGTCCACATCGGTCATCGGAACCGCCCGGTACGCCTTGTCCCCCAGCAGTTCGCTGGCCACACCGGACAGTCCGAACGAGACCAGCGTGCCGAACGACGGGTCGTCCATCAGGTCGATCACGCAGGAATGCCCGCGCCCTGCCATGTTCTGCACGTACACCTCCGCGGTGTCCGACACCCGCAGCAGGTCCGCGTACGCCGCCCGCACCGCGTCCGCGTTCACCAGGTCCAGCCGCACGCCCACCAGGTCCGCGCGGTGCCGCAACTGGTCGTCGGCGGCCTTCAACACCACCGGGAAACCGAGCTCGGTCGCCGCGGCCACCGCGTCCGCCTCGTTGCACACCCGGCGGAACGGCACCAGCTCGATCGCGTAGTGCCCCAGCAGCTCCACCGACTGCTCGTCGCTGAGCCGCACCTCACCGTCCCCGAGCGAGGCCTCCACCAGCCGCCGCGCCCGCTCCGGCGCGATGCCCTCCGGCCGGGCGAAGTGCCCCTGCGGCGCGGCCCGCCACCGCGCGTAGCGCGTCGCCCTGGCCAGCGACAGCACCGCCCGCTCGGGGCTCGGGTAGGACGGCACCGAACCCCAGCCAGCCGAACCGTCCGGCCCCGGCACCGCCAGCTCGTCCGGCACACCCTCGGCGGCCAGGAACGTCGTGACCACCGGTTTCGTCGCCGCGACCGCGGCCTCCTGCAAGGCCTCCCGCAACGCCCTCGCGTAAGCGGTGCCCGGCACCGCGACCGGCGGCACAAACACCGTCACCAGCGCGTCCACGTCGTCGGAGAGCGCGGCCGCGCGCACCGCGGCGGCGAACTCCTCCGGGCTCGCCGACGCGCCGACGTCCACCGGCTCACCCGCCAGCCGCAGGCCCTCCGCCTGCGCGACGTCCGCCGCCAGCATGCCCAGCGCCGAGGAGTTGCCGACGATCGCCACCCGCTCCCCCGCGGGCAGCGGCTGGTGGGCCAGCAGCAGCGCCGTGTCGAACATCTGCGCCACCGACTCGACGCGGATCACCCCGGCCTGCTCGAACAGCGCCTGCACGCTCGTCTCGTCCACCTGCACCGATGTGGCCGCGAGCCCGGGGCGCACCGCGTTGCGGCCCGACTTCACCACCACGATCGGCTTGGTCCGGGCCAACCGCCGGGCCAGCCGGGCGAACTTGCGCGGGTTGCCGAAGGACTCCAGGTACAGCAGCACCACGTCCGTCGCCGGGTCCGTCTGCCAGTACTGCAGCAGGTCGTTGCCCGAGACGTCGGCGCGGTTGCCCGCCGAGACGAACGTGGACAGGCCCAGGCCCCGCTCGGTCGCGGTCGCCAGGATCGCCACGCCCAGCGCCCCCGACTGGCAGAAGAACCCGGTGCGCCCGGACCCCGGCAACCGCGGCGCCAAGGTCGCGTTGAGCCGGTAGCCGGCATCGGTGTTGACCACGCCCAGCGCGTTCGGGCCGACGACCCGCATGCCGTGCACGCGCGCCGCGCGGACCATGCGGCGTTCGATCGCGCGACCGTCCGGTCCCGACTCGCTGAACCCGGAGCTGACGATCACCAGCGCCTTCACGCCCTTGGCCAGGCATGCGTCCAGCACCTCGTCCACGCCCGCCGCCGGGATCGCCACCACCGCCAGATCCACGTCGTCCGGGATGTCCAGCACCGACGGGTAGGCCCGCACGCCGCGGACCGCCCGGTGCTCCGGATTCACCGGGTACACCGGGCCGGCGAAGTCCGCGGTCAGCAGGTTGACGAGCACCGCGTGCCCGATCTTGCGGTGGTCGGTGGAGGCGCCGATCACCGCCACCGACCGCGGGTGCAGCAGGTTGTGCACGCTGCGCGCCTCCGCAGCCTGCTCCCGGGCCCTGGCCACCGCCAGCGACTCCTCGGTGGGGTCGATGTCGAACTCCAAGTGCACGACGCCCTCTTCCATCGCGCGCCGCACCTGGTAGCCGGCGTCCCGGAAGACCCGCACCATCGCCGAGTTCTCCGCGAGGACCTCCGCGACGAACCGGCGCAGCCCGCGCTCCTGGGCGGCCGCCGCCAGATGCTCCAGCAGGATCGAACCGAGGCCGCGGCCCTGGTGCTGGTCCTGCACCACGAACGCCACCTCGGCCGAGTCCTGGTCGTCGAGCCGGTCGAAGCGCCCCACCGCCACGATGTCGTCGCCCAGCAGCGCCACCAGCGCCACCCGGTCCCGGTGGTCGACGGTGCTGAACCGCTCCACGTCCCGCTTCGGCATCCGCGGATACGGGCCGAAGTAGCGGAAGTACCGGGTGCGGTCGCTGAGCCTGCTGTGGAACGAGATCAGCTGGTCGGCGTCGTCCGGTGAGATCGGCCGCAGGTGCACGGTGCCGCCGTCGGAGAGCACGACGTCGGCCTCCCAGCTGCGCGGGTACGGCTTGCCGTCGCCGGTGGGCGGCGCATCCGGCCGGTCCGAGTCGCCTCGCTGACCCGCGCGGGGCGGCTCGCCGGGACGGGCGGGCTGGCCGGACGGGGCGGCGTCGGCCGCCGAGGCGGGTTGGCCGGCTGGGCGCGGCTGGGCGGGCTGCTCCGCCCGGCCGGGCTGGTCGGGCGATCCGGGTTTGCCGGGTTTGCCGGGCTGGTCGGGCTGGTCGGGCTGGTCGGGCTGGTCGGGCGGGGTGCGCTGGTCGGCTGAGCCGGGCTGGTCGGGCTTGGACTGGTCCGGCCGCTGGTCGCCCGTCCCGAGGTCCGCCCGCCGGCCGGGCTCCGGCCGAGCACCGCCCCGGTCCGCGGCCGCACGACCGCCGCCGCTCGTCCCGCGTCGCTTCGACCCGCCCATCAGCCAGCACCCTCTCAACCGCACCGGCGTCGAGCAGGCCGGGCGCACTGCGCCGCCGGTGCGGGTGCGCGTGCGCCGCCGAGGTCAGTCGCGGACATCGGCCGGGTCCAGACCGTGCAACGGGAACAACGCGTGCCGCGCATCCCGGATCGCAGTGTCCACCGTGGACTCGGTCACCCCGGTCCAGGGTACGAAGGTCGGGTCCTCCCCATCAGTCAACGATGTCGGCAGCGGAACGTTCCCCGCCACCCGCAGGGCGTGCGCCAGCCACTCCGGCGGCAACGCCGTCGCCGGATCCAGGTCCCGGTCCAGCGCGGTCGCCAGCAGGTGGGTCCAGCTGCGCGGCACCACCCGGTGCAGCGCGTAGCCACCACCACCGAGCGCCACCCACTTGCCACCGGCGCACCGCTCCGCCAGGTCCCGCAGCGCGCGGTAGCTCTCGCGCTGGCCGTCCAACGACATCGCCAGGTCCGCGAGCGGGTCCTCCCGGTGCGCGTCGGCTCCGGCTTGCGTGACCAGCACCTGCGGGCGGAATTCATCCAGCAGCGACGGCACCACGGCGTGGAACGCCCGCAACCAGTCCGCGTCTCCCGTACCCGGCGGCAGCGCCACGTTCACCGCGGTCCCCTCCGCCCCGGGGCCGCCGGTCTCGGTGGCGAAGCCGGTGCCCGGCCACAGCGTGATCGGGTGCTGGTGCAGCGAGACGGTCAGCACCCGCGGGTCGTCGTAGAACGTCTTCTGCACCCCGTCGCCGTGGTGCACGTCCACGTCCACGTAGGCGACCCGCTCCACGCCCTGGTCGAGCAGCCAGGCGATGGCCACGGCGCAGTCGTTGTAGACGCAGAACCCGGCGGCCCGCTCCGGCATCGCGTGGTGCAGCCCGCCGGCGAGGTTCACCGCCCGGTCGGCCTTCCCGGACAGGACCTGCTCGGCCGCGGTGATCGACGCTCCGGCCACCAGCGCCGAGGCCTCGTGCATCCGGTCGAAGATCGGGTTGTCCTCGGTGCCGAGCCCGTACCCGATGTCCCAGGCCGCGGTCGGTGCGGCGCGCACGGCCGCCAGGTAGTCCGGGCGGTGCACGCGGAGCAGCTCCTCGTCGGTGGCCGGCCGCGGCGGCACCGGCGTCACGCCGTCCAGCACCCCGAGCGACCTGGCCAGCCGCATCGTGAGGTCCAGCCGGATCGGGTGCAGCGGGTGCTCACCACCGAGGTCGTAGCCGAGGACCGACTCGTCCCACACCACCGCGCACTGGTTGCCCATGCGCCGGACGCTACCCGGCCCGTGGCGGCGCTCACAGTGCCCCGGGACACACCGCGGCACCGCCGTGCTCGCCGTCCCGGACGTCAGCCCGGAGCGTCCCCCGTCTTCGCCGGCCGGTTCGGGTCGGACGACCAGTGCGACCACGAACCCGCGTAGAGCGCGGCCGGATTCCCCGGCCCGCTCAGCCCCGCGTGCTCCAGGGCGAGCAGGGCGGAGCAGGCCGTGATCCCGGAACCGCAGTAGGCGCCGACCGGAGTCTCCCGGTCCACCCCGAGCTCGCCGAACGAACGCGCCAGCTCCGCCGGCGTCCGCCAGGTCCCGTCCGCGGTCACGTTGTCGGCGAACGGGGCGTTGCGCGCCCCGGGGATGTGGCCGGGCCGCGGGTCGACCGGTTCCACCTCACCGCGGTACCGCTCCGGGGCGCGGGCGTCGAGCAGCCGCCCCTCCGCGGCCAGCCGGGCCGCCTCGTCGGCACCGATCACCGGCAGCGAATCCGGCACCACCTCGTAGTCGGTGGGCACCACCTCCGGCACCTCGGCGGTGACCGGGTGGCCGCCGTCGACCCACGCCCGGTACCCGCCGTCGAGCACCCGGACCCGCGGGTGCCCGGCCCAGCGCAGCAACCACCAGGCCCGCGCCGCCGCGGAACCGTCGGCGGCGTCGTAGGCCACCACCTCGCGGTCCGCGGTGACCCCGGCCCGCCGCAGCACCACCTGCAGATCCGCGGCGGCGGGCAGCGGGTGCCTGCCGCCGGGGCCGGGAGGGGCCGCGAGTTCGGTGTCCAGGTCCACGAACACCGCGCCCGGCAGGTGGTCGCGCTCGTAGTCCTCCCGGCCGGGTGGCCCGAGCAGGCTCCACCGCACGTCCAGCAGCACCGGTGGGCGCGCGCCCGCCAGCGACTCGGCAAGATCGTCTGCACTGATCAGCGGATCCATCGGACCTCCTGGACTGCTCGGGGACGGAACGACTCGGGAAAGGGGCCGAAAGCATGCTCCGGCGGCGGAAACGCCTGCTCGGAAGCCACCGACCGGCGGTACGGCACCGGGACTAGAATCACAGGTGGGACCGCAAATCGGGGAGCCAGCGTGAACGATCTCATCGATACCACCGAGATGTACCTTCGCACCATTTACGACTTGGAGGAGGAGGGCGTCGTCCCGCTGCGCGCCCGCATCGCGGAACGCCTGGAGCAGAGCGGGCCGACCGTGAGCCAGACCGTGGCCCGGATGGAGCGCGACGGCCTGCTCACCGTTGCCGAGGACCGGCACCTGGAGCTCACCGAGGCAGGCCGCACCCGCGCCGTCCGCGTGATGCGCAAGCACCGGCTCGCCGAACGGCTGCTCGTCGACGTGATCGGCCTGGAGTGGGAACACGTGCACGACGAGGCCTGCCGCTGGGAGCACGTGATGAGCGAGGCGGTCGAGCGCAAGCTGGTGGCGCTGCTCGGCAACCCGTCCACCTCCCCGTACGGCAACCCCATCCCCGGCCTCGAAGAGCTCGGTGCCGAACCGGCGACCGCGGCGATCGGTGAGTCCGATCTGAAGCGGGTCGACGAGATCGCCCGCAACGGTGGCGGCCAGGCCGTGGTGTGCCGGATCGCCGAGCACGTCCAGCTGGACCCCGACGTGATGAGCGAGCTCAAGGAAGTCGGCCTGATGCCCTCGGAGAACATCGAGATCGTGCCGGTCACCGGCGTGAACAAGCCGATCCAGGTGAACGGCCCCAAGGGCAGCACCCAGCTCGCGCCCGGCATCGCCCACGCCGTCCTGGTCCGCGCCCGGTGAGCCCCGCCGAGACCGCCGCCGAGGCCTTCACCTCCGAGCACGGACGCGCTCCCGAGGTCGCCTGGTCGGCACCCGGCCGGGTCAACTTGATCGGCGAGCACACCGACTACAACGACGGGTTCGTGCTGCCGATCGCGTTGCCGCACCGGATCGCCGTGGCCGCCGCGCCGCGCACCGACGGAGTGCTGTCGGTGGCCACGCTGGGCGACGACGGCGTGCTGCACCGGGCCGAGTCGACCCCGCTGGACGCGCTCGCGCCGGGCGCGCAGACTGGGTGGGCCGCATACCCCTCCGGCGTCGCGTGGGCGCTGCGCGGGCAGGGCGTCGAGGTGCCCGGGGCGGACCTGGTCATCGCGGGCGACGTTCCCGCCGGGGCCGGGCTGTCGTCGTCGCACGCGCTGGAGTGCGCGGTGGCGCTCACGCTGCTCGACCTGGCCGGGCGCCCCGCCGACGGGCCGGAGGCCCCGGCGACCGCCGACATCGCCCGCTGGGTGCAGATCTCGGAGAACGACTTCGTCGGCGCCCCCACCGGCCTGCTGGACCAGACCGCCTCGTTGAGCTGCACCGAATCGCACGCGCTGTTCTTCGACGTGCGCTCCGGCGAGCTGGAGCAGATCGCGTTCGACACCGCCTCCGTCGGCCTCGAACTGCTCGTGATCGACACCCGCGCCAAGCACTCGCACAGCGAATCCGGCTACGGCGAGCGCAGGCGCGGCTGCGAGCACGCGGCGGACCTGCTCGGGGTCAAGGCGCTGCGCGACGTGTCGATCGGGGAACTCGACGGCGCGCTCGAGGTGCTGCCGGAGGAGCTGCGGCCCCTGGTGCGCCACGTCGTCACCGAGAACGAACGGGTGGTGTCCACCGTCGCCGCGCTCGACGCCGGGGAGCTCGCCTCGATCGGACCGCTGCTGACCTCCTCGCACGTGAGCATGCGCGACGACTACCGGATCTCCTGCCTGGAACTGGACGTGGCGGTGGACGCCGCGCTGGAAGCCGGTGCGCTGGGCGCCCGGATGACCGGCGGTGGTTTCGGCGGCTCGGCGATCGCGCTGGTGCGCGCGCAGGACCGGGAGGCGATCGGGCAGGCCGTGCTGGACTCCTACGCCGAGCAGGACCTGCCGGCGCCGCGGCTGTTCACCGCGATTCCGGCCGCCGGAGCGGGCCGCGACCGCTGATCCGGCCCCGCGGCACGGCGGGGCCTTCGAGTTGGACGTACCAGGAAAGGCAGAACCTCCGTGAAGCTCCTCGTCACCGGTGGTGCGGGATATGTGGGCAGCGTGTGCGCGGCACGGCTGCTGGAGAACGGTCACCAGGTGACCGTGGTCGACGACCTCTCGACGGGACACGCCGACGCGGTGCCGCCGGGCGCCACCTTCGTGCGGGCCGACATCGCGGAAGCGGCCGGTGATCTGCTGGCCGAGGGGTACGACGGCGTGCTGCACTTCGCGGCGAAGTCGCTCGTCGGCGAGTCCATGGAGGACCCGCACAAGTACTGGCAGGGCAACGTGGTCACCTCGCTGCGGCTGCTGGAGGCGGTCCGCGAGCACGGCACGCCGCGGCTGGTGTTCTCCTCCACCGCCGCCACCTACGGCGAGCCGGACGTGGTGCCGATCCCGGAGGACGCCCCGGCCCGGCCGACGAACACCTACGGCGCGACGAAGCTGGCCATCGACCACGCGATCAGCTCTTACGCCACGGCGCACGGACTGGGCGCGGTGAGCCTGCGCTACTTCAACGTTGCCGGCGCGCACGGCTCGTTCGGCGAGCGGCACGCCGTGGAGACGCACCTGATCCCGATCGTGCTGCAGGTCGCACTGGGCAAGCGCGAGCAGGTGCAGATGTACGGGACCGACTGGCCCACCGAGGACGGCACCTGCGTCCGCGACTACATCCACGTCACCGACCTCGCCGACGCGCACCTGCTGGCGCTGGAGAACGCGCGGCCCGGCGAGCACCGGATCTACAACCTGGGCAACGGCACCGGCTTCTCGGTGCAGCAGGTGATCGAAACCTGCCGCGAGGTGACCGGCCACCCCATCCCGGCGGCGGTGGCACCGCGGCGCGCCGGTGACCCGGCGACGCTGGTGGCCGCCAGCGACCGCGCCCGCGAAGAACTGTCCTGGAAGCCGAAGCTGGCCGACCTGTCGGTCATCGTGCGCGATGCCTGGGAGTTCACCCGGGCCCGCGAGCAGAGCTGACGCCCGCCGGTGCCCGGTCGCCGCGCGATCGGGCACCGGCCGGCCCGGCCGCGGGCGCGCCGCCGAGCGGTGCCGGATCGCGGCGCTCATCAGGACTCCTCCGCTTCGATCATGAGCTGGGCGTCGCTCATCGCGTCCTTGGCCACTTCGCCCAGTTCCTTCGGTGAAATGCCCCGTTCGAGGGCCTGCCGCAGCAGGGACCCCAGGGAGTGCTCGGGCCGGGCGGCCTCCACGCGCTCCAGCGCGACGCTCGCCAAGGCCCCCTCGCCGCGCAGGTAGGCGGAGAAGGCCAGCAGCGCGGCCACGTCGGCGACCTCGGGTTCCGGCGCCTTGCGCACCAGGCTCAGCCACAGCTGCTCCGCGGCCATCGCCTGCTCGCCCAGCGCCACGCCGAGGCACAGGTCGCGCACCCGCTGGTCGTTCAGCGCGAGCAGGATTCGCAGCTGGTCCTCCTCGGTCAGCGCCTCCCCCGCCGCCGTCCGGCGGATCCCGGCGAGCGCGGTGGCCACGTCCTCGTGCACGTCGCCCCCCTCCCGCTCGGAGTCGTCGAGCATGCCGTTCAGCCGGGCCGACCAGCGGGCGGTCGTCCGCTCGGATTCGGGGGCGACCAGGCCCTGCAGCTCGCGGCGGCTGTCGAAGGTGACCGAGCCGGACGCGGCCATCGCGGCGCCGAGTGCGGTGCGCTTCGGGTCCGGTACCTCGCCGCGGCAGGGCGGGTCGTCGTAGCAGCGCCACGGGCTGCCCGCGACGAGCCGGTCGGTCCAGATCTCGTGCAGCACGTCGATGCCCGCCGCGGCGAATCCGTCCCGCAGCAGCAGGATCAGCTCGCGGTGCGGGACCGCTTCGTCCACTTCGGGCTCCGACAGGGGTCGCGCGCCGCCGTCCGGTTCAGGGCCCGCGTCGGCGGCGGACGGCTCGGCTTCACCGTCCGGCGGGCCGTGGCCACCTCCCCCGCCCGGTCCGACGGCCACGACGATGACGCGGGTCGCGCCCCGCCGCACCATCGGACCGGCCGAGAGGTATTCGATCACCGACCTGCGGTGTTCGGGCGGTGGCAGGTCGATCCGCAGCGTGAGGCAGAACGTCCCGGTGTCTCCCTCGGTGCGCAGGCCCAGCAGGACCAGGGAATCGGTGGGCGTGAACCCGAGCAGGTGGGGAACGGCGGCGAGGATCTCGCCCGCGTCGCCGAGGTGGATGCGTGCGTTCAACGGAGTGGTCATACCCAGAACATCGGGAGAACCGGCAGAGCCGCCGCAGGGTGGATTTCAGATCTGTGGACGAACCGGCGCCCTGTGGAAGAACTCCCCGGTATAGCAGGAAGAACTCACCTCCGGGTGACAGCGAATACGGTGGACTTCTTCACCCCGTTGATCATCACGCTCAGTTCCGCCCGCCCCGGACGCAGCCCGGTGAGCACCCCGGTGCCCGGATCGAACGCGGCCACCGCACCCGGCCCCACCTCCGCGGCAGGTCCGATGTGGACGGACCGGCCCGACCAGTCCGCGCTCACCGGGTACCGCACGGGCACCACCCGGTCCTCCTGCAGCAGCGTGGCCGCCACCGGCGCAGCACCACCCGCCACCACCGGCGGCACCGGCAGCTCGATCCGGTCGACGCGCGGCCTGGTCTCCCAGCGCACCGGGTCGCGCCGGTCGCCGGGATCGATCCGCAGCAGGCTCCACCCGGTGAAACCACCCGCGTCCGGGGCCGTGGCAGGCCGCTTGCCCGCATTGCCGTTCACCTGCCGCGGCACCCCGTCCACGGTGGAGGAGTGGAAGGTGCCGGCATGTCCGGCCACCAGCACGGCGGGCTTCCCCGAATCCCGCCGGAAATCGGCCAGCCACCGGCCGAGCAGCTCCGCCTCCTTCGGATCCTCCAGCTGGGAGGCGTCCGTCGGGCCCGGATCGCGCGGCGGGTGGTGCAGGAACACCGCCACCGAACGCACCGCCGGATCCCGCGCAGCCTCGTCCAACGCCGACCGCAGCATCCGCACCTGGCCGAACCCGCCGCCCAGCAACGAGCCCGCCGACGAATCCAGCAACACCGCCCGAGTCCCGGCCACATCCGCCACCTGGTGGGTGGCCCCGAACTCGGCGGCGAACTCGCGCAGGTCCCCCGGCCCCGAGGCCTCGTGGTTCCCCGGCACGTAGTACCAGGGAACCCGATCCCCCACCTCCGACTCGATCACCCGGCGGGCCAGGTCGAAATCGGCCGCGGTCCCCCGATCCACCAGATCACCGTTGATCACCAGCGCGTCCGGCCGCGCCGCCACCGCCTCGCGCAACGAACGCCGAGCGGCCGCCACCAGCGGACCGTCCGGCTCGTCGGCGGTGAACTGGGCGTCGCTGACCACCGCGATCCGGGACGCGCCCGGCACAGGCGGCAACGTCCCATCCCGCACCACCGACGGGTCCTGCGGTTCCGCGTCGACCGGCACCTGCACCTCCGGGGCGACCAGCGCGGTCAACTCGTCGAACACCAACCGCCCCGAGTACTGCCGCGCACCGTCCGGCTCGACCGCGTAGATCCGCTGCAACCGGAGCGATCCGGACACCCCGGCGGGCAGCGGTGCCTCGACGTAGCGCCACCCCGTCCAGTCCACGTTGCGCGCCCAATCCACCGTCGTGGCCACCCCAGCGGAATCGACGACGGAACCGCGCAGCCACGCGCCGCGGCCATCGCCGTTCACCCACATCCCGAGCCGCTGCGTTCCCGGTCGCAACGGGAGCGGCTCGGTGACGTTCACGTACGCGGCTCGGGTCGTCGTGGCGCCCGTCAACGCGTAGTCCAAGGCCAGACCGGGAGTGCCCGCGTGCCCCGGTGCCTCGTGCAGCGACGCCGCCACCTGCTGCGGGAACACCGACACCTCCCACCCCCCGGGACCGTCCAGCGGCGCCAGCGGCTCCGGTCGAGAACCGGTGGTGACGCCGAGGTGCGCGGTCAGGTCACCGACGCGGACGGTCACCGCCGAAGTCGCCGAGTCCGACAGCGCCGTCACCGCGAACCCGGCACCGTCCGGTTCGATCCGCACCGCGTCGCGGTCGTACTCCAACCGCACGTCCACCGGTTCCACCCAGGTCCGGAAGCCCTCGGCGTCCTGGCCCAGCACCTGGAAGCGCCCCCGCGCGCCCGCGTCCGGCAGCTCCACCCGCCGCACATCGGTGCTGATCGACGCCGGCGGGCCCAAGACGGCCAGCTCCGCCGAACCGCGTGCGCCGGGAGCGCTCGCCGTCACCGTGGCCGTGCCCGGGTGACCCGCGCGCAGCACTCCCCCGTCCACCCGGCCGGCCGCGGCCGGCGACACCGACCACTCGGGATCCGCGGGTACCGGTGCCCCGGTCTCGTCGTGGCCGTGCGCCGCCACCGCCCTGGACAGCCCGGACAGCACCCGTTCCCCATCGGGCTCGACCCGGAACCCGCGCAACCGGCGGCTGCCCGCGGCGGTCGCGAACCCGATGCCGTTCGGCACCGGGCGCAGCTCCCCGTCCGACGGCGCATTGCGCACGTCCGCCTCGTCCGCGCCGCGCTCGCGCGCCAGCAGCGTCGACGAACCACCGCCGTCCAGGTTGATCGCGTCCGACGCCCCCAGCGCCCGCAGCCGTTCGGCCAGTTCCCGCTCCGTCGCACCGCGGCTGTCGGCCTGCCTGCCATCGATGGTGACCAGCCACATCCGGGTTCCGTCAGCGGAGAAACCCGCCGCGGTGCGGGGGTGCAGGGCGGTGTCGTCGACGGGCTGCACCTCCCCGTTCCGCAGCAGCATTTCGTTGCCGCCGATCGCCACGTCCACCGGGCCGTCCGTCCGCGGCCGGTACCGCACCGAGACCCGATCGCCCGGCCGCAGCGAGCCGAGCGCGGCGGCTCCGGCGCCGGTGCCGAGCAGCCGCACCGCACCCGGCGGCATCGGCCCCTCCGCCGGGGCGGGTCGCACCTGGGCCACCACGTCGCCCGCGAGCTCCACCTCCAGCACCGGCGCCGAACCGTCCACTGCGGACTTCCGGGACGCCGCGCCCCAGTACGGCGTGTAGAGACCGATGCCGCCGGTGGCGACGCGCGGGGAGTTCAGATCGGTGATCGGCACGGTCCCGCCGTCCGGGCGGATCAGCTCGGCGGCCAGGAACACCTGCATCAGGCGCCCCGCCGAGCCGCCGACCGCGGCGACGTCGTTGTGCCCGCCGGACGGCGCGGAGAGCAGCTCACCACCCGACATCGCGGCACCGAGCGGAGCTCCGGACGCGTCGATGTCGAAGAAGTCCCCGTTCACCCCGGCGACCGCGCCGCCGAGCTGCTCGGAAAGCGGAGCGCGCGCCGACGCCGAACCAGGGCTCAAGTACTCCGGTCGCAACCCGGACCCGGCCAGGTCCGCGGCGAGCACGTCACCGCGCACCCAGCCCTCCGGCTCGTACCGGTCGAACTCGGTCAACGTGAGCCCCGGGGCCACCTCGGACGTCTCCCGCGACGTGTCGAAACCGTCCGGGCCCGCCGCCCTCGCCGTGGCGGAGCGGACGCTGACCGGGCCGCGTTCGGTCGCGGACGCGCCGGGAAGGTCCTCCACCGGTGGTGGACCCAGCAGCGGCGCACCGCTCGCGGCAGGTGCGGTCAACGCACCCGCCAGCACCGCACCGGACAGCCCCAGCACCAGACCGCGCGACCTCATGCGCCCTCCCGATCACCCCGGAACCTCAGCGCACCAGCAGACCGCACCGGCACGACCGGGGGCGAGCGCCGAGCTGAACAGCACTCGAACAGCCCACACCGATCACCGGACCAGGTTCCGGCGACGATCCGCCCCGGGCACGTCCGCCGGTAGAGTCGGCGCACGACGATCCGGACCAGCAGGAGGATTCGCCATGCGCAGCGTTCCGCCCGCCCTGCTCAGCTCCGCCGGGCTGATCGGCGGCTTCGCCGTCACCCGGGTGCAGCGGCACCGCTCGTGGAGCGGGCTGGTCGCCGGGGCCGGCGGGCTGGCCGCGGTGGAGAGCTGCCGACGGCGCGGCGGTGCCGGTCGCGCGCTGCTGCTCGGCGGTGCCTACGCCGCCGGGCTCGCCGGGTCGCACCCGTTGGCCCGGCGCATCGGGGCCTGGCCCGCGGTCGTCACCGCGACCGCGGGAGTCGCCGCCGCGGCGCACCTGCTCTCCCGCCACGGCTGAGTCCGGAACCCAGCCGCTCGTACGCGCGAAAAGGGTGGCCCGGCATCGCGCCGGACCACCCTCCGCGTCGGTGAGGCGCCGCTACCCGCAGGTCGGCGCCCCGTCACGAGGTCAGCTGCACCCCGAGGTGGAACCGCAGCCCTCGCACAGGTAGCAGGAACCGGACGGACGCATCTTCGTGCCGCAGGTCATGCACAACGGCGCGTCCGCGGCCTTGCCCAGCCGCAGCTCCAGCAGCTCGGTGGAGCTGCCCGCGCGGGGCTCCTCGCCCTCGCGCCGCGACTCGGCGACCGAGGAGTCCACCGTGGACCGCATGGTGTCGAGGTCGACCTCACCACCGCCGGTGGAACCCGAGTCGTACTCCGCGGTCTGCGCGGTGCGCTCCTCGGAGGTGAAGATGCCCAGCTGCGCGCGCTTCTCGTAGGGCAGGTAGTCCAGCGCCAGCCTGCGGAACAGGTAGTCGAGGACGCTGCCCGCCATCCGCACGTCCGGGTCGTCGGTCATGCCCGCAGGCTCGAAGCGCAGGTTCTGGAACTTCGAGACGTAGAACTCCAGCGGGATGCCGTACTGCAGACCCACCGAGATCGACATCGAGAAGGCGTCCATCACGCCCGCCAGCGTCGAGCCCTGCTTGCCCAGCTTCACGAAGATCTCGCCGAGACCGTCGTCCGGGTACGAACCGGCGTGCAGGTAGCCCTCGGCACCGCCCACGGTGAACGAGACCGTCTGGCTCGGGCGCTTCTTCGGCAGGCGCTTGCGGACCGGGCGGTACTCGATCTGCTTCTCGACGGCCTTCTCCGCGGTGCCCTTGTCGCCCTTGCCCGCGGACAGCGGCTGGCCGACCTTGCAGTTGTCCCGGTAGATCGCCAAGGCCTTGAGGCCGAGCCGCCAGCCCTCGAAGTAGATCTCCTCCACGTCGGCGACCGAAGCGGCCTCCGGCATGTTGACCGTCTTCGAGATGGCGCCCGACAGGAACGGCTGCACCGCGGCCATCATCCGCACGTGGCCCATCGGCGCGATGGAGCGCTCACCCATCGCGCAGTCGAACACCTCGTAGTGCTCGGGGCGCAGGCCGGGCGCGTCCACCACGTGGCCGTGCTCGGCGATGTACTCGACGACCGCCTCGATCTGCTCTTCCTGGTAGCCCAGCGCCTTCAGCGCGCGCGGGACCGTCTGGTTGACGATCTGCATCGAGCCGCCGCCGACCAGCTTCTTGAACTTCACCAGCGCGAGGTCCGGCTCGACCCCGGTGGTGTCGCAGTCCATCATCAGGCCGATGGTGCCGGTCGGGGCCAGCAGCGAGGCCTGCGCGTTGCGCCAGCCGTTGCGGGCACCGAGTTCCAGGCCGTCCTGCCACACCTTGGTGGCCAGCTTGTGCACGGCCACGTCGTTGCGGTGGTAGGTGCGGACCAGGTCGTTGGCCGCGGCGTGCTTGCGCATCACGCGCTGGTGCGCGTCGGCGTTGCGGGCGTAGCCCTCATACGGGCCGACGGCGCCGGCGAGCTCCGCCGAACGCTTGTACGCGGTGCCGGTCATCAGCGAGGTGATCGCCGCCGACAGCGCGCGCCCGCCGTCGGAGTCGTAGGCGTGCCCGGTGGCCATCAGCAGCGCGCCCAGGTTCGCGTACCCGATGCCGAGCTGGCGGAACTTGCGGGTGGTCTCGCCGATCGCCTCGGTCGGGAAGTCCGCGAAGCTGATCGAGATGTCCATCGCGGTGATGACCAGCTCAACGGCCTTCTCGAACAGTTCCGCGTCGAAGGTCAGATCCGAGCGCAGGAACTTCATCAAGTTCAGCGAGGCGAGGTTGCAGCTGGAGTTGTCCAGGTGCATGTACTCCGAGCACGGGTTGGAGGCCGAGATCCGGCCGCTCTCCGGCGCGGTGTGCCAGTCGTTGATCGTGCCGTCGTACTGGATGCCCGGGTCGGCGCTCTCCCACGCCGCCTTGGCCATCTTCCGGAACACGTCGCGGGCCTGCACGGTGTCCACGACCGAGCCGTCGGTGCGGGCGCGCAGGTTGAACGGCCCGTCGCTCTCCACGGCGCGCATGAACTCGTCGGTGACGCGCACCGAGTTGTTCGCGTTCTGGTACTGCACCGAGGACATGTCGGCGCCGCCGAGGTCGACGTCGAATCCCGCGTCGCGCAGCGCGCGGATCTTGCCCTCTTCCTTGGACTTGGTCTCGATGAACTCCTCGACGTCCGGGTGGTCCACGTCGAGGATGACCATCTTCGCCGCCCGGCGGGTCGCACCGCCGGACTTGATGGTGCCCGCGGAGGCGTCCGCACCCCGCATGAACGACACCGGGCCCGAGGCGGTGCCGCCGGAGGACAGCAGTTCGCGGGAGGAGCGGATCCGGGACAGGTTCAGGCCGGCGCCGGAACCGCCCTTGAAGATCAGGCCCTCTTCCTTGTACCAGTCGAGGATCGACTCCATCGTGTCGTCCACGGACAGGATGAAGCAGGCGGAGACCTGCTGGCGCGAGCTGGTGCCCACGTTGAACCACACCGGCGAGTTGAAGCTGAACACCTGGTGCAGCAGCATCCAGGTCAGCTCGTGCTCGAAGATCTCCGAGTCCGCCTCGGTGGCGAAGTAGCCGTGCTCGACGCCGGCGCGCACGTAGGTGTGCACGACCCGGTCGATCAGCTGCCGCAGGCTGCTCTCCCGCTGCGCGGTGCCCTGCGCCCCCCGGAAGTACTTGCTGGTCACGATGTTGACCGCGTTCAGCGACCAGAAGTCGGGGAACTCGACCCCGCGCTGCTCGAAGTTGACCGAACCGTCGCGCCAGTTGGTCATCACCACGTCCCTGCGCTCCCACGACACCTCGTCGTAGGGGTGCACCCCCTCGGTGGTGTAGACGCGCTGCACCCGGATGCCCTCGGTGCGGGCATCTGAATCCGGCTCCCCCGCGGCGCCGGCCGGGCTGCCCACGGTCTCTGTCATGACCTGTCCCTCTTCCCTGTTGCTCGCTCGTGCGTTCCCGGCGTCGTCCGGGGTGCTCCCCGGGCGGCGCTGGTGCATCCCACCCGCATTCGACGGCTCGCGCCTGACGTGCCGCCGCTTCGACCTAGCCACCGGTGCTCCCCTCGGCGACCTGCGGGACCGCGCCTGCGCCGGCGGCGGCCCGGAGGTCGGCGATCTCCTCCTCGAAGTCCTCGACGGAGGAGAACGCCCGGTACACGCTCGCGAACCGGAGGTACGCCACCTCGTCGAGCTCCCGCAGCGGCCCCAGTATCGCGAGTCCCACCTCGTGGCTGGACAACTCCGACACACCTCGGGAGCGGACCGCGTCCTCGACGCGGTGGGCGAGCTGCTGCAGCGCGTCCTCCTGCACCGGGCGGCCTTGGCAGGCGCGCCGCACGCCCCGCACCACCTTCTCGCGGCTGAAGGGCTCGGTGACGCCGGAGCGCTTCACCACCGACAGCACGAGTTCCTCGATCGTGGTGAACCGGCGACCGCACGACGAGCAGGATCGCCTGCGCCGGATCGCCTGGCCCTCCTCGACCTCGCGCGAGTCGACCACTCGCGAATCATCGCCCCGGCAAAACGGGCACCGCATCGGACTCACCCCCTCCCCGGCATCATCGTCATCCACACCATCGAGCTCACCGGCGCGACTCACGGTCCGTGGATGCGCGAACACTCCGCGATCCCAACCCGTGGAGTAACTACACCGGCGTAACTACTAGATGTTGTGGTCGACTCTAATCCGCCCCCACACGGGAAGCAAACCGACCCACCCCGTCTTCCCCGGTCGAGTGACACCGAACCCGACGACCTGCGGAAGCCCTCCCGGGACGCCCGCGAACCACCCTCGAACGCGCCCCGGGCGGTCAGCCCCGCTGCGCCGGCACGACGAGCGCGCCACCCAACGCGGGCGCCGCCGGGTCGAGCCGGTTCAGCTCCACGATCCGGTCAACGACCGCACCCTGATCACTGTCCGGAGCGAACCGGGCGGCCATCGACCACAGCGTGTCGCCCTCGGCCACCCGCACGACCGCAGTGGCGTCCGGCACCGGCCGCGCACCCGAGTCCAGCGCGAGCAAGCCGAACAGGAGGACCCCGATGAACGCGCAGGCACCCACGGCGGCGAGCCAGGCGCACTCGCGGGCCAGGCGGAACCACCGCGCCCGCGCGACCACGAGGACCGGGGCGGACGGGGCCGCCGCCACCTCGACGGAAAGCACCGCATCCCCGCGCTCCGCGCGCGGCCGACCGATCGGAGCCGCGGACGGCTCCATCGTCGCAGCGCCGGATCGCGACCGGGACACCGCACCGGACATCGCCACCATGAGCACCTCCAGACACCAGGACCTCGGGACGGCCCGGCGATCGCTCCATGATCGAAAAGGTGTTCGATCGAACCTGCGTGCGATTGTGTACCAGCAGTGCCGGAAAAGGCCAGAGTCGCGGCCAAATTAACTCGAACAGGTGTTTGATCTTCCACTTCAGCCCGTCTACTGTGGAAATCGGAGTCACGAGCAGTCCCGTTCACGAGGACAGGAGGCAGTGGTGGTCAGCAACACGACCGAATCGATCAACGGCGAACTCGGCGGCACGTCCGGCGACGCCGGGTCGGCGAACGGTTCTCGCGGCGCGGAGGCGATCGTGACCGACATCAAGGGCGGCATCGCGGCGGAGTCGACGAGCGCCCCGGCGGTCCCCGAGCAGCCCGGTACCGACGAGCTCAGCGACCGGCAGCTCAAGGTGCTCGAGGCGATCCGCAGCTGGATGCGCGAGCACGGCTACCCGCCGAGCGTGCGGGAGATCGGCGACGCGGTGGGCCTGACGTCCACCTCGTCCGTCGCCTATCAGCTGCGGGTGCTGGAGCGGAAGGGCTTCTTGCGGCGCGACCCGCACCGCCCGCGCACGGTCGGCGTGCTGGTGGCCGATTCCGAGCAGACCGAGCTCGCCGGGCGCCCCAAGCCCGCCTACGTCCCGGTGGTGGGCCGGATCGCCGCGGGCGGCCCGATCCTCGCCGAGGAATCGGTCGAGGACGTCTTCCCGCTGCCGAAGGAGATCGTCGGCGAGGGCTCGCTGTTCCTGCTCCAGGTGGTCGGCGACTCGATGACCGACCTGGCCATCACCGACGGCGACTGGGTGGCGGTGCGCCAGCAGCCGGACGCCGAGAACGGCGACGTGGTAGCGGCGATGATCGATGGCGAGGCCACGGTCAAGACCTTCAAGCGGACCGACGAGCACGTCTGGCTGGTGCCGCACAACGAGGCCTACCAGCCGATCTTGGGCGACGACGCGACGATCCTCGGCAAGGTGGTCGCGGTGCTGCGCCGGCTCTGATCCGGGGCGCCGTCCGGCCGGTGGACCGCCCGGGCCGCGCGCCCGAGACGGGTTGTCAGCGGTGGCGCATCCGGACCAGGAAGTACAGCAGCAGGGCGGCCAGCCCACCGGCGACGACGAGCGCGGGGGCGGTGGAGAGCACGGACCCGTCCGCCGCGTCGTCCGACCCGGGAGCCGGTTGTTCGCCCTCGGCGGGTTCCGAAACGCCGGGGGCGGGTGTCCCGGGCGCCGCGGAGGGGTCGGGTTCGGCACCCGTCGCCAGCAGGGCCGCGGCCCCGGGCAGCACGTACACCGGTTGAAGTCCTTCCGAACTCGTCACGAGCGACCCGTCCGGCTCCCACGCGATCGCCTCGCCCTGCGGTTCCGACGGCAGCCGCAGAGCCACCGGCGGGCGCCGCAGCGCCGCGGGCAGGTCGCCGTCGGGTGCGTGGAACAGGTACGCCTCGGTGTAGGTGCGCAGCGCGATCAACGTGCCGTCCCGGCTCACCGAACCACCCGTCACCAACCGGGTGCCGATGCCCTTGATCGGGCCGTCCGGGGAGTCGGTGGTGGGCAGCGCGAGCTCCCCGACCCGCTCCCACGACACCGTCCCGCCGGCGACCAGGGGCTCTGCCGGGCGGTACACGAAGGCCATGCCGAACGGTTCTTTGGTGACCACGTGCGGTGTCCCGGCCCGGTCCAGCAGGAGTGCCTCGGCGTCGTGCGGACCGTCCGGGTAGCTCAGCCGGTACAGCTGCGAGTCGCCGTCCGCCGTCAACCGGTGCAGGGCCACGGTGGAGCGAGCCCGCCGGTTGTCACCGGTGTCGGCCAGCCACGCCGCACCGTCCGGGGCCAACGCCAAGTCCTCGACGTCGTAGGGGTCGGTCGGCGAAGTCCACTCCGCCCGCACCTCGCAGCTGTCGCGGTCGAGCAGGGCGACCCGCAACGAGCTGCCGCCATCGTCGACCGCGTACCAATACCGGCCGTCCGAGGCCAGGCCGGACAACTCGGTCAGTCCCGGGTCCGTCACCCGGCAGCGCTGCACGGGAGCAGGCGGCTCCGGTGCCGCGGCCGCACCTGGAGCCCCGGTGCCGAGCCCGCACAGCACCACGACCGCGGACAGCGCGCTCCCCCGCCGCACCGACCGGGCCGGGGCTCGGCGCCGCCGACGCAGGCCGCTCACCGCACGGGTGGGGTGAGCCGCACCGCGAGCACGCGGCCGCGGGCGGAAGCCGGCCGCACGCCGCTCATCCGACGGCCACGAACGGCTGCAGCGCTCCCGCCAGGTCGGGCCGGACCTTGGCCCGCACCCTGGTGCCGTCGGCCGTGTGCTCCTCGGCCACCAGCTCGCCTTCGGCGTGCACCCGGGCGACCAGCTCACCTCGGGTGTACGGCACCAGCGCGTCGATGAACACGTCCGGCCTCGGCAGCCGGTCGGAGATGATCTCGCGGAGTGCGGCGATGCCCTCGCCGCTGTGCGCCGAGACGAACACCGCACCGGGCAGCAGCTGCCGCAGTTCGGCGAGGCGGGTGGCGTCGACCTGGTCGACCTTGTTCACCACCAGCAGCTCCTCCGGCACCGGAGCGCCGTGCTCCTCGGCGATGTCGGAGACGACGGTGCGCACCGCCGCGACCTGCTCGTGCGGCTGCGGTTCGGAACCGTCCACCACGTGGACCAGCAGGTCGGCGCCGGTGACCTCCTCCAGCGTGGAGCGGAAGGCCTCCACCAGCTGGTGCGGCAGGTGCCGGACGAACCCGACGGTGTCGGTCAACGTGTAGGGTCTGCCGTCGGGGGTCTCGGCCCGGCGGGTCGTCGGGTCCAGGGTCGCGAACAACGCGTCCTCGACGAGCACTCCGGCACCGGTGAGCGCGTTGAGCAGGCTGGACTTGCCGGCGTTGGTGTACCCGGCGATGGCCACGCCCGCCACCCGCTGCGCCTCGCGCCGCCCGCGCTTGGTGCTGCGGATGGTGCTCATGGCTTTGAGCTCGTTGCGGAGCTTGCTGATGCGCTTGTGGATCCGCCTGCGGTCGGTCTCCAGCTTCGTCTCACCGGGACCGCGGGTGCCGACGCCGCCGTTGGCACCACCGGCACGACCGCCAGCCTGCCGGGACATCGCCTCGCCCCAGCCGCGCAGCCGCGGCAGGAAGTACTGCAGCTGGGCGAGCTCGACCTGCGCCTTGCCCTCCTTGGAGCTGGCGTGCTGGGCGAAGATGTCCAGGATCAGCGCGGTCCGGTCGATGACCTTGACCTTCAGCTTGTCCTCCAGCTGGCGCAGCTGGCCCGCGGAGAGCTCGCCGTCGCAGATGACGGTGTCCGCACCGGTGGAGATGACGACTTCGCGCAGCTCCTTGACCTTGCCGGAACCGACGTAGGTAGCCGGGTCGGGCCGCGGCCTGCGCTGCACCAGCCCGTCGAGGACTTCCGAACCTGCCGTCTCGGCGAGGCGGGCCAGTTCGGCCAGCGAGCTCTCGGCATGCTCGGCGTCGCCTTCGGTCCACACCCCGACCAGCACCACGCGCTCCAGGCGCAGCCGCCGGTACTCGACCTCGGTGATGTCCGCGAGCTCGGTGGACAGCCCGGCGACGCGGCGCAGCGAGTTGCGCTCTTCTAGCTCCATCTCACCCGCGGACGGGTCGTCGGAGTAGGAGTCGGCGGTGAAGTCGACCTCACCGTCGTCGAAGCGGTCGTCGAACGGACCGTCGTCGAAGGAGTCGAAGTGGCCGCCGTCGTAGCGGGAGTCCTCGGGGAGGTCGTCCCGCCCGACGTCGGATGCCGTGCGAGCGTTCCCGTCGCGGGTGCCCGCCTCATGTGACCACAGTGCGGATTTCTTCATATCGACACCATTGTCCCACGGCACGCGAGTGGTTTTCACCCTTCGACCGGGGTGACCGCGTCCGGATGCGGATCAGCCGCCCGCGAGCTGCCGCCACCAGCCGGCGTCGATCCGGCCGCCGCCGACGAGCACGGCGGGCCCGGTGAGCAGGGTCGTCGCGCCGGTCACCTCGACCTGCACGGTGCCGCCGGGGACGTCGACGGTGCGGATCCCGGTCGTCTCGCCGTCGGCGCGGAGGGCGGCGACGGCGGCCGCGACGGTGCCGGTTCCGCAAGAGCGGGTCTCGCCGACGCCGCGCTCGTGCACCCGCATCCGCACCCGCCCGGGCCCGCTGGGGCGGACGAATTCCACGTTGACGCCGTTCGGGAACACCTCGGAGTCGTGCGCGGGGCTTCCGGCGAGGTCGAGCGCGTCGAGGTCGGCGTCGGTGACGCACGCCAGGTGCGGGTTGCCGAGGTCCACGGCCAGGCCGGGGAAGTCCCGCCCGGCGAGGGTCGCTGCGGACTCGCCGAACACGTTCGCGGCGCCCATGTCGACGGTGCTGCCGCCGTCCGAGTGGGTGCGGACCTGCCGGAGCCCGGCGCGGGTCCCGACGGGGAACTCGGTGCCGGTGACGAGCCCGGAGTCGACGAGGTACCGGGCGAAGACGCGGACCCCGTTGCCGCACATCTCGGCGATCGAGCCGTCCGCGTTGCGGTAGTCCATGAACCACACGTCCGGGTGAAGGTCGGCGGGTGCGTCCGGGATGGCGGCGGTCGGGACGACGCGCAGCACGCCGTCGGCTCCGAACCCGCGGCGCCGGTCGCAGAGGGCGCGCACGTGCGCGTCGGTGAGCTTCAGCTCGCCGTCCGGGTCGGGCAGCACGACGAAGTCGTTCTGCGTGCCGTGGCCCTTGGCGAACTCTGGTCCTTCGGAAAACCGCACGTCGACGAGTCTACGTGCGCAGCAGTGCGCGGACGGCGGGCACCGCGCTCGCCGGTTCGGGCGCCAGCCACCGGATGCGGTCGTCGCGCCGGAACCAGGAGCGCTGCTTGCGCACGAACCGGCGGGTGAGCCGGGCGGTCTCGGCGGCGGCCGCGGCCATGTCCCCGGACCCGTCGAGTTCGGCGAGCACCTGCTGGTAGCCGAGGGCGCGGGAGGCGGTGCGCCCGTGGCGGAGGCCCTGCTCGCAGAGTTCGCGGACCTCGGCGGCCAGCCCGTCGTCGAACATGCGGGTGACGCGCCGGTCCACCCGGTCGTCGAGTTCCGCGACGGGCCGGTCCAGCCCGACGAGCACGGTGCCATAACGCGGTGGTCCGGGCACCGGCAGGTTCGCGGAGAACGGTTCTCCGGTGATCTCGATGACCTCCAGCGCCCGCACCAGGCGTCGCCCGTTGGAGGCAAGGATGGCTTCGGCGGCGGACGGGTCGAGCTCGGCGAGTCGGCGGTGCAGCGCGTCCGGCCCGCGTTCGGCGAGTTCGGCCTCCCAGCGCGCCCGCACCTGCGGGTCGGTGCCGGGGAACCGCAGGTCGTCGAGCACGGCCTGCACGTACAGCCCGCTGCCGCCGACGAGCACCGGGGTGCGGCCGCGGGCGAGGACGTCCTCGACGGCGGCGCGCGCGTCCCGCTGGTAGGCGGCCACCGAGGCGGCTTCGGTCACGTCCAGCACGTCGAGCAGGTGGTGCGGAACGCCGTGCCGCTCCCCCGGCGGGAGCTTCGCGGTGCCGATGTCCATGCCCCGGTAGAGCTGCATCGCGTCGGCGTTGACGACCTCACCGCCGAGTTCGGCCGCGACCTCGACGGCGAGGTCGGACTTGCCGGTGGCGGTGGGCCCGACGATCGCCACCGGTCGAGCTGGGGATGCGGCGGACACGGTGGGGACTGTAGTGCCACCGGCCGGGGTCGCGGCGGGCCGTCAGCCGGTCCGGGTCCAGACGCCGACGTGGTAGGTGATGCCCAGCGGCGTGTCGGAGTACAGCGGTTCGGCCTGCCAGGTCCCGCGCGCGGCGGCCCCGGCGGCGACCTGCCACGCGGCGCGGCTGTGCACGCCCAGCTCGGCGCATTCGCCGGGGTCGAGGCCGAGCAGGGCGGCGCGGTCGACGTCGCGCAGCGCGCGGCGCAGCACCTCGTCGAGGACTTCGGCCCGCGGGTCCGGCGGGTGCGGGGAACGCTCGTCGCGGTGGCTGCCGCCTTCGGCCAGCACCAGCAGCGCGGTCTCCGTCCCGGAGGCGTCCAGCCGTTCACCCAGTTCAGCGGCCTGCTCGGCGGGCGCGTCGGGATCCAGCAGGTGCATCCGCACGGACCGGGCCCCGGCTTGCGCACGCAGCAGTCCGGCGACGAGCGCCGGCAGCGGCAGGTCCGGGTCGGGGGTGGTGCGCTCGCTCTCGTGCAGCGAGACCGGGACGTCGACGCCGTACCCGGCGAAGGTGCCCGTCGTGCCCGGCCCGAGTTCGGGAGGACCGGAACGATCTACCCCGACCGCCACCCATTCGGTTGCGGATTCGGTCAAAATGGTGGTGGCGCGCAGGCACGCGCTCCGCACGGGCTCGATCACCGAAGTGGACCGCACGGTCAGTTCGGGGACGAGCAGCGGCGGGTAGGGCACCACGGCGATGCGGGTGATCACACCCGTGCACGGTAGAGGTCACGGTCAGCGGTGAGCGGAGCAGGCATCCGATCGGCGGAGGCGGGCGTTCGAGGCACCCGCCCGCGGCCGCTCCGCGCGACCGGGCGAACCGCGCGGAGGAACGCCGGAATTCCGGCGCGGGTGCCGACCTGTTTGAATGCGCCAGCGGAGATCGGACTCGTCACCGGGGTCCGGATCGCCGCGTACCGGCCCCGCACGTGCGGGGCGCCCGTGCCCGGCACGGGCACCGAAGCGGGTACCCGAGGAGGATTCCGGTCATGACGCACCAGGACACGACCCCCGACAGCACTGCGGGCGCCACGCCCGACGCGGCCGCGGCCGCCGCTGGGACCGGGTCCACCTCGACGGCCCCCTCCGTCCCGACGGCGTCGACGCACCCGGAGCGGTGGGGTCGCGTCGACGAGGCGGGCACCGTGTGGGTGCGGACCGCCGACGGGGAGCGCGAGGTCGGTTCCTGGCAAGCCGGCGAGCCCGCCGAGGGCTTGGCGCACTTCGCGCGGAAGTTCGACGACCTGCGCACCGAGGCGGAACTGCTGGAGAACCGGCTCAACAGCCGGTCCGGGGACGCGAAGCAGTCGCTGACCAGCGCCAAGCACCTGCGCGACGGCTTGCCGGAGGCCGCCGTCGTCGGCGACTTGGCCGCGCTGGGCGCGCTGGCGGAGCACCTCGTGCAGCACGCCGAGCAGGCGGTCGAGGAGGCGAAGGCGCACAAGGAGCAGGCCCGCACGGACGCGGTGGCCCGCAAGGAGGCGCTCGCCGCCGAGGCCGAGGAGATCGCCGCGGAGGCGACGCACTGGAAGTCCGCCGGTGACCGGCTGCGCGCGATCCTCGAGGAGTGGAAGTCGGTGCGCGGCGTGGACCGCAAGACCGACGAGCAGCTGTGGCGCCGGTTCTCCAAGGCCCGCGACGCGTTCAACCGCAGGCGCGGTTCGCACTTCGCCGACCTGGACCGGCAGCGGGCCGCGGCGAAGGCCCGCAAGCAGGAGCTCGTGGAGGCCGCCGAAGCGCTCACCGAATCCACTGATTGGGGAGCGACGGCGGCGCGCTACAAGGAGCTCATGGCCGAGTGGAAGGAGAGCGGCCGGGCACCGAAGGACAGCGACGACGCGCTGTGGCAGCGGTTCCGGACCGCGCAGGACGCGTTCTTCGCCCGCCGGTCGGCGGCGTTCTCCGAGCGCGACGCCGAGTTCGCCGAGAACGCGCGGCACAAGGAAGCGCTGCTGGTCGAGGCGGAAGCGATCGACCCGGGTGCCGACCTGAACGCGGCACAGGCGCAGCTGCAGCGCATCCAGCAGCGCTGGGACGAGATCGGGAAGGTCCCGCGCGAGCGGATGCGGGAGCTGGAGGGGCGGCTGCGCACGGTCGCGGACCGGGTGCGGTCGGCTTCGGACGCGCAGTGGCGGCGCACCGACCCGGAGGCGCAGGCGCGCGTCGACCAGTTCCGGGAGCGCGTCGAGCAGTTCGAGGCGCAGGCGGAGAAGGCGCGCGCCGCGGGCGACGCGAAGCGGGCGAAGAAGGCCGACGAGCAGGCCGGCCAGTGGCGGGTGTGGCTCGCCGCTGCCGAGCAGGCGCTGGCCGATCGGTGAGGTCGCCGCCCCCCCCGATCAGCGGGGCGGGCGCACACCCGGGCAGCGGTTCCGCCTCGTCGACGGCGGGGCCGCCGCACCGCGGACCACCTGATCCCGGGAGCAGGACTCAGCCCCGCGCGCGGCACCGCCGCTCCGGGGCGCCGACCCGCACTCGATCCCCGACCTCACGGCCGGGTGAGGACGACCCGGAGCCACTGGATCGCCAGCACCACCATGCACAGCGCCGCGAGCACCAGGCCCCAGGACGGGCCACCGGTGGGCGCGGTCTGCCGCGACCAGATGGCGATCATGCCCTCGAAGGACACGATGATCGCGGCCATGCCCGCGACCCAGGCGACCGCCCAGCGACGGGTGACGAGCGCGAGCGCGCCGATGAGCACGCCGACGATGGTGGCGTTGATCGAGAACAGCCGGGGCAGCAGCCCGACCTGCAGCACGGGGTCGGCGTGGCCGAGCAGGATCTGCAGCCCGGTGGCGTCGCCGATCCACGGCAGCAGCGAGCTGGCGATCAGCACGAGGATGACGCCGGCGATGGTGACGGCGGTGCTGCCGGGATCGATGCGGCGCAGCAGGTCGCGTTCGGCCTGGGACAGCTGCCGCCGGTCGGCCTGCTGCTCGGGGGCGTTCACCGGGTCGGTCGGTTCGGCGCGCTGCACGTCGGTCCCTTCTCGCGGGTCCTGGTCCCGTCCGGCCTCGTCGGGGCCGGGGGTGTCGTCCGGTTCGGGGCGCGGGCGCTCGTCGTCGCTCAACAGCCGCATCCTCGTTCGGCGGCGGGCTGCGCCGCGGGGGCTCCGAAGGAGGGCAGCCCGAGGCTGACCCCGGAGGTCTTGGGCTTGCGGCCCTCTTCCCAGTGGTCGCCCGCCCGGGTGCGCCAGTGCGCGGTGATCTCGCCGTCGGCGACGAGGTGGTGCGGGGAGGCCTGGGTGATGGCGGTGTGCACGATGTCGCCGGGCCGGATCTCGCGGTCGATGGCGCCGCCGGGGTGGAAGTGCACGAGCCGCCCGTCGCGGGCGCGGCCGGAGAGCCTGCGGGTCGCGGTGTCCTTGCGGCCTTCGCCTTCGGCGACGAGGAGTTCGACCTCGCGGCCGACGAGTTCCTTGCCGAGCTCCCAGGACATCTCGTTCTGCAGCGCGACGAGCCGTTCGTAGCGCTGCTGGACGACCTCCTTGGGCAGCTGCCCGGGGAGGTCGGCGGCGGGTGTGCCGGGCCGCTTGGAGTACTGGAAGGTGAACGCGGAGGTGAAGCGGGCGCGGCGGACGACGTCGAGGGTCGCTTCGAAGTCCTCCTCGGTCTCGCCGGGGAAGCCGACGATGATGTCGGTGGTGATGGCGGCGTCGGGCATCGCTTCGCGGACTTTGCTCAGGATGCCGAGGTAGCGCTCGGAGCGGTAGGAGCGGCGCATCGCCTTGAGCACCCGGTCGGACCCGGATTGCAGCGGCATGTGCAGCTGGTGGCAGACGTTCGGGGTCTCGGCCATCGCGTCGATGACGTCGTCGGTGAAGTCGCGCGGGTGCGGCGAGGTGAACCGGACGCGTTCGAGCCCGTCGATCTCGCCGCAGGAGCGCAGCAGCTTGCCGAACGCGTACCGGTCGCCGAACTCGGCGCCGTAGGCGTTGACGTTCTGCCCGAGCAGGGTCACTTCGAGCACGCCTTCGTCGGCGAGCGCCTGCACTTCGGCGAGCACGTCGCCGGGCCTGCGGTCCTTCTCCTTGCCGCGCAGCGCGGGCACGATGCAGAACGTGCAGGTGTTGTTGCACCCGACGGAGACGGACACCCAGCCGGAGTAGGCGGATTCGCGGCGCGCGGGCAGCGTGGACGGGAAGGTGTCGAGGGCTTCGAGGATCTCGACCTCGGCCTCCTCGTTGTGCCGGGCGCGTTCCAGCAGCGTCGGCAGCGAACCGAGGTTGTGGGTGCCGAACACGACGTCGACCCACGGGGCGCGGCGGACGATCTCGCTGCGGTCCTTCTGCGCGAGGCAGCCGCCGACGGCGATCTGCATCCCGGGGCGTTCCTGCTTGGCGGGCCGCAGGTGACCGAGGTTGCCGTAGAGCCGGTTGTCGGCGTTCTCCCGGACCGCGCAGGTGTTGAACACGACCACGTCGGGGTCGTGGTCCTTCGCGGCGCGCACGTAACCGGCGTCTTCCAGCATCCCGGACAGCCGCTCGGAGTCGTGCACGTTCATCTGACACCCGTAGGTGCGGATCTCGTAGGTCCGGGAAGTGCTCGTCGTGCTCACCCCGCCACCATATCGGCTGCTCAGGACTGGTCGGCGAGTACCCGGAGGCGAGGGCGGCGACCTGGCCGGGGATCGTCGCCGGGCGCTCGCGGCCGTGGGCCGGGCACGGCGGGCCGCTTGCGGCGTTCGGCGGACCGGATGCGGCCGTCCGGACCGGTGCCCGGAATCCGGATGAACGGCATTCGGTGATTCTTCTCGAGCAGTCGAGTCGAATCGAGCGAAACCGCGTCCGCGATCGGTCCGGCTCATTCATGGTGGGCATTCGCCGGTGCTCGCGGGATGCGCGGGAACGGCGCGAGAACACCGCGGAGGTGCACGTGGCACGACCCGAAGGCGTTACTGCGGGTCACACCCAGACGGTCCATCCGGGCGGGGCCGAGCGGGCACCGACACGGACGGTCACCCCTCGGGTGCGCACCGCGGAGGTCGCCGGAAAGCGGCGAACTCCCCTACCAGAACAGGTTCGCGCAGTTGGGAGACCGTTCGGAGCTCGTCGTGGCAATGGGGAAGACCCCCACCGATCCTCCGATCCACCCGCGTAACCGAGTTGCAACCTGAGTTGACCCGCACCATATGGACTAATCGGTACGAGCAGCTTAAATTTTCGCCATCAGATCCGGACATTCTCGGGCTAGGAGTGTGCATGACCGCCGGTTCCCCGGATTCGCCGATGATCCGCATGTCCTCGGTGGACAAGCACTTCGGTTCCCTGCACGTGCTGCAGGACGTGGACCTCACCGTTCCGCCCGGCCAGGTCGTGGTGGTGCTCGGGCCGTCCGGCTCGGGCAAGTCCACGCTGTGCCGCGCGATCAACCGCCTGGAACCCATCGACTCGGGCACGATCGAGATCGACGGCAAGCCGCTGCCCGCCGAAGGACGCGCGCTCGCCGAGCTCCGCGCCGACGTGGGCATGGTGTTCCAGCAGTTCAACCTGTTCGCGCACAAGACGATCCTCGAGAACGTGCTGCTCGGGCCGATCAAGGTGCGCAAGACCGACAAGGCCACCGCCGAACGCGAAGCGCTGGCCCTGCTGGAGCGGGTGGGCATCGCCAACCAGGCGGAGAAGTACCCCGCGCAGCTCTCCGGCGGGCAGCAGCAGCGGGCGGCGATCGCCCGCGCCCTGGCGATGAAGCCCAAGGTCATGCTGTTCGACGAGCCCACCTCGGCGCTCGACCCCGAGATGGTCAACGAGGTGCTCGACGTGATGGCCGGGCTCGCCGCCGAAGGCATGACGATGCTGGTCGTCACGCACGAGATGGGCTTCGCCCGCCGCGCCGCGCACCGGGTGCTGTTCATGGCCGACGGGCGCATCGTCGAGGACTCGACGCCGAACCGGTTCTTCGACGAGCCGGAGAGCGCCCGCGCCCAGGACTTCCTCAGCAAGATCCTCACCCACTGACCTCCCTCGCGTCGTCCCCGCACCCGCGCGGGGACGCAGGAGCCGTACACCTCCAGAGAGGGGCATCCGAGATGAAAGCGCGCAGCGTGCGCTGGGGCGTGCTGGCGGCGTCGATGGCGCTGGCGCTGACCGCCTGCGGGGGCAACAGCGAGAACCGCCTCGAAACCGGCACCGACGTGCCCGTCGACCCGAACGCGCAGTTCGAGCCCGGCACCACGATGGCGAAGCTGAAGCAGTCCGGCACGATCCGCATCGGCACCAAGTTCGACCAGCCGCTGTTCGGACTGAAGGGCCTCGACGGCAACCCGCAGGGCTTCGACGTCGAGATCGGCAAGATCGTCGCCGCCGGGCTGGGCCTCCCCGCCGACCGGATCGAATGGGTGGAGGCGCCGAGCAAGACCCGCGAGGAACTCATCGAGCAGGGCCGGGTCGACATGGTCGTGGCCACCTACACGATCAACGACAAGCGCAAGCAGCGGATCAGCTTCGCCGGCCCGTACTACGAAGCCGGCCAGGACCTCATGGTCTCCGCCGACGACGACACGATCACCGGCCCGGAGTCGCTGCGGCCCACCGGCGCCAAGGTCTGCTCGGTCACCGGCTCCACGCCCGCCGAGCAGATCAAGCAGTACGTCGACCCGGAGAACCTGACGTTGTTCGACGTCTACTCCAAGTGCGCCGACGCGCTGCGCACCGGCCAGGTGCAGGCCGTCACCACGGACAACGTGATCCTGATGGGCCTGGTCCAGAAGGGCAACGGCCGGTTCAAGCTCGTCGACCGGCAGTTCACGAAGGAGCCCTACGGCGTCGGCGTCAAGAAGGGCGACACGGCGTTCTGCCGGTTCATCGACGACACCCTGACCCGAGCCGAAGCCGACGGCCAGTACGCGAAGTCCTGGGGAGCCACCGCGGGCAAGGTCTCGCCGGAGACCCCACCGCTGCCGCAGCTGGACCCCTGCAGTTGATCGCCTCCCGGTGCGGGGGGGCCCCCCCCCGGGGCCCCCCCCCCCCCCCCCCGGCCGCCCGCCCCGGGGGCACCCGGCCCGGAGAACCCCCCAACCACCCCCCCGCCACAGCGGGGGGCCGGGGGCCCCGGCGGGTAT